>CAZYDC010000223.1:0-8190 GCA_964646065.1 uncultured Planctomycetaceae bacterium
GCACGGACGACCTTGATCACGTTGATTTTCTTGTCGCCGACGGCCTTGAGGACAACGTCGAACGTGGTCTTCTCTTCGACCACAGCCGCTGCCGCCGCCGGACCAGCCACCATCACCGCGCCGCCCGCTGCCGGCTCGATGTTATATGTATCCTTCAGGTATGCCGCCAGGTCCACCGCGTCCTTCAACGTCAGCTTGACCAGTTGATCGCCCAGCGACTTGATCGTTTCGGTAACTTCTGCCATGATTCAAACTCCACTTTTTTGTGGCACGGGTTTTCAACCTGTGCCAGCCCGTGAGGGGCCAATTGTTCCGTCGGCCTGATAGGTGAAACCACGCTGGTTCCATTTAATCCCTGCCCTTCGACAAGGTCGGGGGCAAGCGGGACCAATCCGCAGCCGAACAAATCGTCTTATCCGTCTTCCGCAGCCGGCCTGGTCACTTCAGTGAACCAGGCAATGCGGATTCATCTCAAACGTCTGCACGCGTCTCAAGCATTTGCTAGCGCTCATGCGCTTTCTCGCAAACGTGCATGGGTCACTGAAGTGACCCTGCCGAGGCGTTAACTGGGGCTCGCCTCTCCAGCAGCCGGAGCTTCCGGGGCTGCGGGTGTTTCCGGAGCCGCCGGGGTTGCTTCCGCCGCAGGCGCCGGAGCGGCTGGAGCGGGAGCGGTTTCCACAGCGGCCGGGGCGGCTTCCGCCACAGGGGCGGCAGCGGCGGGCTCGGGCGCCGGGGCCGGCGCCTTCTCTTCGATGGTCTTGAGGATCGAAGCCAGCTTCGATCCCGGCGCCAGCAGGGCCGCCGCGAGCTTTCTGCCCGGGGACAGCACGGCCGCCACCAGGTTGGAGACGGCCTCGCTCCGCGTGGGATACTTGGAAAGCGCCACGATGTCCGCCTCGCGGAAAATCGTGCCTTCCATCACCGCGCCCTTGATCGTCAGCGCCTTGGAATCTTTGCCAAGCTCGATCAGTTCGCGGACGACGCTCACGACGCTGTCGCTGCCGTACGCGATCGCGCAGGGGCCTTCGAGCAGCTCCGAGGCGCTGGTCAAACCCAGTTCCTTGAAGGCCTGCTTGGCCAGGGCATTCTTGACCACGGTGACGTGGATGTCCTTCTTGACCAGGCTGCTGCGGACCTTATTGGTCGACACAGCGTCCAGGCCCGTGAACCCGATCACCGCCAGCGAAGACACGCCGTCCAGACGCTTCATCAATTCCTTACGGACTAATTCTTTTACCGGTTTGCTCATTGCGCACCTTCGCTTATTGCACGTCCAGCATCACTGCCGGAGACATGGTTGTGGAAATGCAGACCTTCTTGAAGTAGATGCCCTTGGAGGTCGGCGGTTTGATGCGGCGGAGGTGGCCGATGAAGGCCTCGATGTTCTGCGTCAGCTTCTGTTCGTCGAAGCTGGCCTTTCCGACCACCACGTGAATGTTTCCGCCGTCGTCGTTGCGGAACTCGACCTTTCCGGCCGCGTATTCCTTGACCGCCGTGGCGATGTCCGTCACCACGGTCCCGGCCTTGGGCGAAGGCATCTTGCCTTGCGGGCCCAGCACGCGGCCGAGGCGGGAAACCGTCTTCATCATCGGCGGGGTCGCGATGGCGACGTCGAAGTCCATCCAGCCGCCGTTGACCTTCTTAATCAGTTCGTCGCTGCCGGCCTCGATCGCGCCGGCGGCCTTGGCCTTCTCGATGTCCTCGCCTTCGCAGAAGGCGATGACCTTTTTGCTGGCGCCGATGCCGTTGGGCAAGCTCACCGCGCCGCGGAGCGCCTGCTCCGCCTGCTTGGGGTCGATGCCCAGGAAGAACGTCAGGTTGACCGAAGGATCCCACTTATCATTCTTGAAGCTTCTGATAATCGGAAGTGCCTGGGCCAGCGTGACCTTCCCGGCCGGCACCTTCGCCTGCCATTCCTTGTACTTCTTGCCTCGTAACCTACCCATACCGTACTCCTAGCGTCCCCGGAGGGACTTCCACGTTATCAAGCCTGTGGTCAGGCGTTATTCATTGTCTTCAACCCATCATCATACAGGTGCGGACCAGCCAGAGCAACTTCGCCATCTTCGGATGCGTCAACTGATACTGTGCAAAGGGATAATCAACCGGCGCAATGATTCTTCCGTTTTCCTGCCACGGATATTCAGGGTTCGGTTTGTCCACGCCGCCAACGGGGGCCAGCGCCTCGATCTTCCTTGCCGTGTCCAATAACGAGGCTATATAGGCACGAAACTGCCGTGCGGACATCCTACAGGCGGAATGCAAATCCGCCATATCACGGCAAACCCGAAGAAACCGCACAAATGCCTGATGAACCTGAGGCGGCCTCTGGTTGCCATCGGCCAAATAAGCCTTGCCCAGCTTCTCCGTCGCCATCTGGAGATAATGCAGCCGCTGACATAGCGGATGCTCTCGAATCGGCTCAAACATCGCCATATCCGAACGGGCCTGCTTCAAATGGGCTGTCCGCCAATTGTCCATTCAGCCGGCCTCCCTGACGCGCCGAAACGCGACCTCTTGGGCGTCGTCCCAAGTGCCCCAGCCTTCGGGCAGCGGGATAGTGCGGTATTCACTCGGCAGAATCAACGCGATGCCCACCGGCGCCGGAATGCCTCCGGCCGGTTCGGGGCCAAAGTGAAAGGCGACCACAAAGTCGCTGGGCGGCACATCCGTCATCACTTCCACCAACCGCAATTCCACCTCGTGGGGAAACCATAATACTTTCTCGAGGGTCGGCTCGGACTGGGCGTGCGACGACGCCAAGCGCTTTGCCAGTTGTCGCATCTTTTTTTTGTCCATAGCCGGTCTCCGGTCCTGCACAGGCTGTGCCTCAGCCTTTGACTTCGACGCCCATGCTGCGGGCCGTGCCTTCGATGATCCGGCAGGCGTGGTCCAGGTCGTGGGCGTTCAGGTCGGCGATCTTCTTCTGGGCGATCTCGCGCACCTGCGCGGCTGTCACCGTGCCGACCTTCTCTTTGTTCGGCACGCCCGAGCCCTTGGCGATCTGGGCCGCCTGCTTCAGCAGCGCCGCTGCCGGCGGGCTCTTGGTGATGAAGGTGAACGTCTTGTCCTTGTACACCGTGATTTCCACCGGGATCGGCGTTCCGGCGTACTCGCGCGTCCGCTCGTTGAACTGTGAGACGAACTGCCCGATGTTCACGTTGTGCTGGCCCAAGGCCGGACCGATGGGCGGCGCCGGCGTCGCCTGGCCGCCGGCGGCCTGAAGCTTGATCTTCGCTACGATTTCTTTTGCCATGTTCTCTCACCTTTCCGGATTCCGTTAAGTCGCCGCCTCGCTCACACTGCCCAAGGCTCCGACGCACAGCAACCGGTCTGTAGGGTTTCCAGTCGGCATGGTCACTTCAGTGACCCATGTCTTGCGACAATTCTCTATCGTTCCGCGCATTGGGCATGGGTCACTGAAGTGACCATGCCGGTTACGCTTTTTCCACTTGCCAGTATTCCAATTCCACGGGCGTGGCCCTGCCGAAAATGGTCACGATCACGCGGATCAGGCCTTTTTCGCCCAAGACTTCGTCCACGATGCCCTCGAAATTCTCGAACGCGCCTTCCTTGATCTTGACCGGGTCGCCCTTGGCGAAATCGACGCTGACCGGCGCGCCTTCCTGGGCCTTCTCGACCTGGAGCAGCATCTTGTCCACGTCGGCCGGTTTCATGGGCGAGGGCTTCCCGGCCGAGCCGATGAAGACACCCACTTCCGTCGTCTCGCGGATCAGGAACCAGGCCTTCTCTCCGATCGAGCCGCCCTCTTCCAGGTCCATCTCGATGAAGACGTACCCGGGATACATCTTGCGCTCGACGAACTTCTTGTCGCCGGCGCCCCGCCCGCGGGGGCTGGGCCTCCGCTCGGTGGGAACCAGGATGCGTCCGATCTTGTCCTCAAGGCCTTCGATCTTCACCTTGCGGTCCAGCGCGTCGCGGACTTGCTCCTCTTTGTTGGAGGCAACCCGCAGAACATACCATTGTTTGGCCATGGGGACAATTTCCGCCATTTATACGCCGATCTTCATCGAATGGAACAATAAAACGAACAACACGTCCACGCCGTACAGGATGCCGGCCAGCATGAACGTCGTTACGATCACGACCTTGGTCGAGCCGACCACTTCCTTGCGGCTGGACCAGGAAACTTTCTTCATCTCGCTCTCGGTGGCGATCAGGAAGTCCGCCGAGGACGGGCGATTCACCAGCCAGAACATGATAGCGCCCAGAACCAGCACAATCAGGGTCGGGATGCCGAAGGCCAGGTACAGGCCGATGTCGGCCTCTCCAAGCTTCACGCCGCCCAGCGAGGCCGTCAGCGTGTCGCTCAGCACGTACGCTCCGATCACGCCCACGAGCATCGCGCCCGCCACGGTCACGATCCGGGTGTACTTGCCCTGTCCGCGCTTGTAGATTTCAAATAGTTCCATACCGTTCTCGCCCTCTCGCGCACGAGAGGTTCCTTCCGCGTCCATTACCACGGCAGGGAGGACTCGAACCCCCAACCTGCGGTTTTGGAGACCGCTGCTCTACCAGTTGAGCTACTGCCGTAGGGGTAAAAAGCCCCCTCCAACGCGGTCCGGGGGGCTTATTCCGCAGGTCCATGCCTGTTACTTCCGCTTGATCTTGTGCTCCGTGTGCGTCCGCGTTCGCGGGCAGTACTTCTTGAGCGTGAACTTGGGCATTCCACCCTGCGTCTTGACCTGAACTCGATAGTTCAGGTCGCCGCAATCACCACACTGAAGCCAAATGTATTCTCTGGCCTTAGACTTGGCCATGGGTTACTCCAAAATCTTTGTTACGACGCCGGCGCCGACCGTACGGCCGCCTTCGCGAATCGCGAACCGCAGACCTTCCTCCATAGCGATGGAGGTGTTGAGCAGTTCAATTTCCATGTTGACATTGTCGCCGGGCATGCACATCTCAGCCCCGCCCAACAACTTGACCGTTCCGGTCACATCGGTGGTCCGGAAGTAGAACTGCGGGCGATAACCCGAGAAGAACGGGTTGGCGCGGCCGCCTTCCTCTTTGGTCAGAACGTACACCTCACCGTTGAACTTCTTGTGAGGCTTCACGCTGCCGGGCTTGGCCAGAACTTGGCCGCGCTCCAGGTCCGTCTTTTCAATGCCGCGGAGCAGGCAACCGACGTTGTCGCCGGCCTGTCCTTCGTCCAGGGTCTTCTGGAACATTTCCACGCCCGTGACGACCGACTTGCGGGTGTCGCCCAGCCCGACGATTTCCACGTCGTCGCCGACATGCACTCGGCCACGCTCGATACGACCGGTGCCCACGGTTCCGCGGCCCTTGATGCTGAACACGTCTTCGACGGGCATCAGGAAGGGCTTGTCCACTTCGCGGATCGGCTCGGGGATAAAGTCGTCCAGCGCCTTCATCAGGTCGATGATCGGCTGGGCGGCCTTGGGGTCGGTGGGGTTGTTCACGCACGCGATGGCGCTGCCGCGAATGACCGGGGCATTGTCGCCGTCGAACTGGTACTTGCTGAGCAGTTCGCGGACTTCCATCTCCACCAGGTCCAGCAGTTCCGGATCGTCCACCAGGTCTACCTTGTTCAGGAAGACGACCAACTGGGGAACGTTCACCTGGCGGGCCAGGAGCACGTGCTCGCGGGTCTGGGGCATCGGGCCGTCGGCGGCCGACACCACCAGGATCGCCCCGTCCATCTGGGCGGCGCCGGTGATCATGTTCTTGACGTAGTCGGCGTGACCGGGGCAGTCCACGTGCGCATAGTGGCGCTTGTCCGACTGGTACTCCACGTGGGCCGTGGCGATGGTCAGAATCTTCGTCGGGTCGCGGCGACCCTGGGATTCCGAGGCCTTGGCGATTTCGTCATAGGCCTTGGCCTTGGCCAGGCCTCGAGCGGCCTGAACGTAGGTGATCGCGGCGGTCAGCGTGGTTTTGCCGTGGTCCACGTGCCCGATGGTGCCTACGTTGACGTGCGGCTTGGTTCGTTGAAATACATCCTTTGCCATTAGTGCGCTCCTCTAGGATTTTTCCGTGGCATCAACTATTGGTCATGCCTCGACCCTACGGTCGACAAAATAACTTACGTTTCACAATTACGCTTGCATCCACGCCCGCCCGAACCGCCTTGCCTCGGCGGACCCGGCCGGGCCTGCTTCTTCAGAAGCCTTCACAAAGCTGCTGATGGGAATCGGACCCATGACCTCATCCTTACCAAGGATGCGCTCTACCAGCTGAGCTACAGCAGCGACTGCAGCAGGCCACCGGCCGATACTCGCGGCGCAACAAACAACCCCGCCGACAGCGGGTACACCACAACCATGGCCAAAAAAACAGAACGAGTAGTATATGCAATCATTAAAAACCTGTCAAAACAAAATTTCCACCCTTTTGCAGGTTTTTTTTCCGTACGGCCTTGGACCGTAGGCCGTGATCCGTGGGCCGTGGGCGGCAACAGCGAAGAAACAGCAAAAAACTGCGGAATTATTTTCGCCCCGGCTCTTCGCTTTTGCCGTTGCCGTTACTGCCTACGGTCCACGGCCCACCGCCCACGGTCAGGCGCCAGCCAGCCTGGCGTCCGCCTGGGGGAATGTCTCCAGGCCATCCGCCTGCGTCTGCCGGGCGGACATTTCTTCGGCCATGAAGCGTTCCAGCAGGCAGGTGAGCATCGCCTCGTTCATCGGCGTGCGGGCGTGGGTTCTGCCCAGGGCCTTGTTGGTGTTGGTCAGCAGCCAGACGGGGTCCGGATTGACGGTATAGGGCACGAACGGCGCCGTGTAGCTCATGATGTTGCGTTCCAGCGGCGTGGGGTTGTCGATGGTCTCTCCCACGTAGCGGACGCCGTTGATCCTCAGGGCCTTTTCGATGCATCGCCAAAGCGCCATGGCCTCGATCGGGCGGCCGCTGGTCAAATGGTACGCCCTCGTCGCGTGCGGCAAGCCCAGGATGCACAACATGCTGGAAATCACGTCGTCGATGCAGACAAAGTTCTTGGTCACCCGCGGATGCCCCAGCAGCCGCACGTCCATTTCCAGGCCGTTGCCGCTGAACCAGTGGCGGACGAAATCGATCCGCCGCCTCTTGCACTCGCGAAGCACCGAATAATAAATGCCCAGCAGGTATCCGTAGATCATGCGCCGCTGGCACTGCGGGTCAAAGGTTTTGGAGTCGCCCATGATGATGCTCGGGCGGAAAATCACAAACGGAAGTTTCGAGAGCCGGACCGTCTGCTCCGCTTTCCACTTCGTGTCCTCGTAGCTGTTCCTGAACCCGATCCGCTCGGGCATCTCGTCTTCCGCGACCGGGCCCAGGTTGGTCCCGGCCACGTACGCGGTGCTGACGTACACGAACCGCTCGAGATAAGGCAGCCCCTTCGCGACCGCCAGCACGTTCTGCGTTCCGACGACGTTGTCCCGATGGATGGCGTCCTGTTCCCGTTCGTCGAAACTGGTCGAGGCCGCCAGGTGCCACACCTCAGTCGCCGAGGACATCGCGACCGACTCTCCCGGCGCCAGGCCCAAGCCCGGCTTAACGATGTCGCCCTGCACGATGCGAAGCCTCTGGTCGCCAAGCCACCTGAACTTCTCGCGGAGATCTTCCACGGCCTTCCCCGACCTGGCCAGCAAAACGAACCCCGCCTCCGGAAATTTCTGCGCCGCCGCCTGCAACAGATTGCGGCCTAAAAACCCTCGGGCTCCGGTCATAAATACGAGTTTATTCATTCAGTGCTCTGCCTTCATGGATGTTGACATTCGGCGGGCAACTTGACGATGGGCAACAACCGCCTGAGCATACTAGCACATCCCACCGCCGTGGCAAATGATATTGTATGCAGATATTTTGAGCGGCGGGTTACATTTACGTTTGGGGTACACAGCGGGTGTTGGGTTCCGTGTCGGGTGCCATGCCCAAGTCCGCGCGGGCATGTCCACGCGGTGCGCACATGCCCGCGCGGACTTGGGCATGGCACCCAACATGGCACCCGAAAAGTCAGCCCGGCTTGGTTCGATTAGTCCAGCCCGCCAGCAACTCCGGCATCGCGCCTGCGGCGGCGCCGACGGCGACGGACAGCAGGGAATCCAATACTCCCCGACTCGCGGGGGCGGTTTTCTGCTGGGAAGGGGCGGCAGGCATGGGCCTCAGATATCGGGCCAGCACGGCCCCCGCCGCTGGCGCGAGTCCCGCGGCGATCCAGGGGTGGTCTTT
>CAZYDC010000224.1:0-8189 GCA_964646065.1 uncultured Planctomycetaceae bacterium
TAGGTTATGTGGGGACTTTCGTAGTGCGTTAGGCACTTAAATTGGATGAGAACCGTAAAAGCAAAACCACGGGCGGGACGCCCGTGAGACTCATGGGCGAGACGCCCATGCTACGGCCGATCCCGGAACGCCGTTTCTTTGTGCCTAGTCACCCGGAAAACCCGCGTGTATACTGGCATGTCGGATCGGGCGGAACGCTCGATGACTTTGGCAGGAGAACACGATGTCGGACAAGGAATTTATTGAGAAGCAGTTGGAAGCCCACGGCCAGGGGCATCTGCTGGCGTTTTACGATTCGCTGCCGCCGGACCGTCAGGCGTCGCTGTTGGAGCAGATCGCGGCGCTGGACCTGGGCGGGTTGGACTGCCTGATCGAGCGATACGTCCGCCACACCCCACCGGCGCAGCTTGGCGGGCGGATCGAGCCTGCGCCGATCATCCCGGCCAAACCGGCCGACGCCGCCACCGCGAAGTTGCACCAGGAAGGTCGTCGCCGCGGCGAGGAGTTGATCGCGGCGGGCAAGGCGTCCGCGTTCGTGGTCGCGGGGGGGCAAGGCACGCGGCTGGGATACGAAGGACCCAAGGGCTGCCTCGAAGCCACCCCGGTGGTCAAGAAACCGCTCTTCCAGTTGCACGCCGAGAGAATCCTGGCCGCCTCGAATCGCTTCGGTGTGAAGATCCCCTGGTACATCATGACCTCGCCCGCCAACGACGCGGTGACGCGGGCGTTTTTCCGCCGCCACCGGTATTTCGGCCTGCGCGACAAGGACGTGTTCTTCCTGGTCCAGGGAACCATGCCCGCCTTCGACCCCGACGGTAAAATCCTGCTGGCCGCCAAGGACCAACTGGCCCTGAGCCCCAACGGCCACGGCGGCAGCCTGCTGGCCCTCAAAACCAGCGGCGCCCTGGCCGACATGGCCGCTCGCGGGGTGGAACTCATCAGCTACTTCCAAGTCGATAACCCGCTGGTCAAGGCGGTCGATCCGCTGTTCCTGGGCCTGCACGACCTGCAAGGCTCGCAGATGAGCGCCAAGGTCCTGCCCAAGCGCGATCCGCTGGAAAAGCTGGGCAACGTCTGCCTGGCCGACGGAAAGATGACGGTGATCGAGTACAGCGACATGCCCGAGGAGCTGGCCCGGGCCTGCACCGAGGACGGCCGCCTGCGATTCAGCGCCGGCAGCATCGCCATCCACGTGCTTTCGCGGGCGTTCGTCGAGGAGCTGACCGGCGGCGGGCCCGTGGAACTGCCCTACCACCGCGCGCTGAAGAAGGTGCCCTTCGTGGACGCGGGGGGGCAGCTTGTCAAACCCGACAAGCCCAATGCCGTCAAGCTGGAGATGTTCGTCTTCGACGCCCTGCCGCTGGCGAAAAAGGCGATGATCCTGGAAACCGTTCGCAGCGAGGAGTTCAGCCCGATCAAGAACGCCACCGGTGAGGACAGCCTGGCCAGCAGCCTGCACGACCAGGTCCGCCGCGCGGCGGCCTGGCTGGAGCAGGCGGGCGTGCGAGTCCCCCGCGACGCCGACGGCCAAATCGCCGCCGCCATCGAGATTTCGCCCCTGTTCGCCGACAGCCCCGAGGAACTCAAGACCAAGGTCAAGGACCTCACCATCGCCACCGGAGACAACCTCTACCTGGGCAGCCGCGGGCAGACCGGCGGCCTGAAATAAAGTTTAGCCGCGACCCCGAAGGGGAGCGCGAGAATTCGTGGAGCGTGGCGCGTAGGGCGTGAAGCGTAACGGCGAAGAAACAGCGAACCGACGCTCGTACGGGTCTCGAAGACTCGAAACATTTGAACAATCGAACCGCAGAAGTCAGAAGTGAAGATCTGGGATTCCAAATCCGCACTTCTGCATTCGCCGTTCGATTGTTCGACATTCGTCGGTTCGCCGTTTCCGAAAGCCCGACGCGCTGGCTGAATACAAGACCATGAAAGATGCGGAAAAACTTGCGATTCGCGACATCCCCGGCGGAGCGGTGATTCCGGTGAAGGTCGTGCCCGGTTCCTCGCGCGATCGCGTCGTGGGCGTGCTGGGCGATTCGCTGAAGATCGCCACCTCGGCAGCGCCGGAAAAAGGCAAGGCCAACGCCGCCGTCGCCAAAATCCTGGCCGATGCGCTGAGTGTAGACGCCCGCCGCGTGGAACTGGTCTCCGGGCCAACCAACCCCCGCAAGGAATTCAGGATCGTGGGACTCGCCGCCGAGGAAGTGCGAATGTCGCTTCAGAAAGCGTGACGCGGAATGATTGCAGGTTGGCGCCTGACGTAGAGTAAGAACCCATAACAAAATGAAACACCAAGCTCACCAAGGCCACCAAGAGCACCAATAATACATTTCCTTTGTGCTCTTGGTGATCTTGGTGCTCTCAGTGGTTCATGCTGTTTCTCTCTCTGCGTTCTCTGCGGTGAATCTAGCAGCCCGTTGAAAAAGGCCATCCGGCGTAGCATGGGCGTCTCGCCCATGAGTCGCATGGGCATCTTGCCCATGTTCTTGGGCATTTGCACGGGCGGGACGCCCGTGAGACTCATGGGCAAGATGCCCATGCTACTTTTTCAACGGGCTGCTAGTCCACCGCGACCACTTCGCTGACGCCGGGCACTTTTTCCTTCATGTGGCGCTCGACGCCCATCTTGAGGGTGGCCTTGGCGCCGGGGCAGCCCCGGCAGGCGCCTTGAAGGCGGACCGAAACCACGCCCGTGGCCTCGGCGACGTCCACCAGCTCAATATCGCCGCCGTCGGCCTGCAACAGCGGGCGCAGGTGCTCGATCACGGCGCTGACTTTTTCCTTCATCGAATCGCTTGTCTTGGACTCTGCCATGGATATTCCTCTCAAGTCGGTAATTCCTGCACCCATTATACGATGATCCGCACGGTGAACCATAACCTTTTACGCGAACCAACAACAACGAAAATCACCAAGGACACCGAGCACACCAAGAGCACCAAGAGCACCGCCCCAGAAGTCAGGGGCGGAAAAGATTTTTTCCGGGCTGTTGCTGTTTCTTCGCCCCGGATGGGGCGAAGAAACAGCAACAGCAAAGAGAGGATATCTTTTCCACCCCCTTTCTTCTGGGGCGGTGTACTAAAAAGAAATCAAAATTAGGCTGAAAAATCTGCTTCGGTCGTTTATCCCTTGGTGCTCTTGGTGTGCTTGGTGCTCTTGGTGATTATCTTTGAGAATTTCGGAAATACATCGCTCGGGCGTGCGTTAAACTATATGGATGGAAGCGGATCGGCTTAGAGATATAATTGCCCGGGCCCAGTCGAACCAGGCCGAGGGCTACGAGCAATTGCTGGCCGCCTATGGCGTTCGGCTCTATGGCTATTTCCACAGGGCCACGGGCGACCATCACGAGAGCGAAGACCTGTTGAGCGAGTTGATGTTGCGGCTGGTCCGGATGATCAAGGAGTACGACGACCGCGGGCGGTTTGAGCCCTGGCTGTTTCGGATCGCCAGCAACATGGTTCGCGACCGCATTCGGCGCAGGACGGCCAGCCCGTCGCCCAGCGGGTGGTTGGGCGAGTCCGACGGCGGTCTGGCGGACGACGAGATGGAAGGCCCGGCCACGGCGGTGGACGCCGGCCTGGTGGCCACGGATACGTCACTCCAGCTCAAGCAAGCGCTGGACCGGCTGGATCCGACGGTGCGAGACATGATTCTGTTGAGGCATTTTGGAGAGATGAGTTTTCGAGAGATTGCCCGGCTGTACGGTTGCCCGATGGGAACGGTGATGGCCAGGGTGCATCGAGGGTTCAAGGCCCTCCGAAAGCTGTTAGGTGACGACTATGGAAAATGAAGAAATCAATCCGCAGAGCCTGGAGCGAATCGCCCAGTACCTGGATGGCGAAAAGATCGTCCTGAGCGCGGAAGAGCAATTACTGGCCGCCGAGATCGACTGCGATCAGCGGGCGCTGGCCGGCAGGCTGGACGACGTGCGGATTCCCCCCGGCACGATCGATCGCATCCGCCGGCAAACCCGCGCGCAGGCGCTCAAACCGGTGCGGCGGCTGTTTAAGGTGGTTTCATGGTCCGCGGCGGCGGCGGCCGTACTGGTCGCCTGCATGTTCGTCTGGCAAGGCCTGAATCCGGCCGCAACAGGCCCCACCAACCAGATAGCCGCCAATCCGCCGGCTGGCCCGGAGAACCCCCTGATTTCAATGGCCAACGACGCCGCCGCCACCGAATCGGACAAGGTGGACCTCATTTCGTGCATGACCATGAACAACGAGGACCTCAAAATCGCCATCGAACAGACCAGCCCCGAAAAGGCGATCTTCGGCGACGAGTGAAAGAAAACAACGAAGAAACAGCTTCACCACAGAGACACAGAGAAAGCAGATAAAGCAAGATATAATCCTTAAACTTGGTGCTTGCAACAACATAGCGTCTGTCCACCCTCAGGGCTTTTTCGCATTTTTCTTCGCCGTTTGAATTCTTTCTTCTGCTCTGTGTTCTCTGTGACCTCTGTGGTAAATCCCCCAAAAAGGCGATCCATCAAAATTTATAATATCTTCATTCCTAACTAGCTTTCAATCCGGCGTACCCGTATAATTGGAGTGAAAGTTCAGCGCGTAGCTTTACGCGTTCACAATCAAATACTCACGTAACCAAACTCCCGGAAGGGAGTGTCTCCTCGCCATGTCGGCCGTGTGCGCCGGCAAGGCCGGACTTGCCGCGAAACTGAAGTGGTAGCCATTATTGAATAAACATACCCGTTTGCGGCGGGCTTGACGGCGCGGCCGAGGGGAAAATGCTCTGGAAGGAGTGTTTTATGCTGCGTACAAAGAAGGCCTTTACCCTGATCGAGTTGATGGTGGTTGTGTCCATCATCGCCCTGCTGGCCATGATGCTGGTGCCGGCCCTGCAACGTGCACTGGAAATGACCCGCAGAGCAAGCTGTCTGGCCAACCTCAAAGGCGCCGGTACGGCGTTGGCGCTGTATTCACAGGCAAACGACAACAATTATCCCCTGATTCCCGGCAAGGGCTGGGATACCAACGTGGACGGGACGAACTTCAAGTCCGATACCGGGTCTCCCTTCACGACAGCCCTCCCGAACGGTGATTGGACGATGGGGCGTTCCGTCACCAGCCTGGTTTTCATGCTGATCCGCAACGGGGAAGCGCCCAAGCTGTTCGTATGCCCCAGCGACAGTACTGCCACGGCAGACGCCTTCACGACGGATAACACCAACGCCACCAGTCCAGGCGCTTTTAACTGGGACTTCACTTGCGGAGCGGTGGTATCAGGAAGCGGAACAGGGGCGGCTTCGACCGCCCGCAACCTCAGTTATTCCTACGAATGCCCGTTCGATCGCGGCGCCACGGGATCGGCGGATACAAATGGGGTTCCCTCTTCTCCCGATTCCAGCATGGTGGTGATGTCTGACCGCACCCCCCAGGGCGACGTAGCCGGAGCTACATTCGGTATGGCGACGACCGCCGGCAACTTCACCGGCGCAAGTTCGGGGGCGACGGCGTGGGCCACCGGACTCGCCTCAAACCTTCTGCATAACTACAACAGCCAGAACCACACCAGCGGCGAAATGATGAACGTGTTGTATGTCGACGGCCATGCCGCCAGGACGAATAGTCCGAACTGCGGACCGACTCAAGGCAATAACACCGCGGTCGGACAGCCGGATTGCATCTTCACCGCCAACTCCACTACGCACACCGTCACGGCCGACGGAATTGACTTCGGCGGCGTGTGCGACAACACCAAGCACTTGTCTACCTCGCTGAGAGACACCTACCTGTGGGGAGCTGCCGGAAAGTAATCCACAGCTTCCAGATTTGGTTCAAGACAATAAAGCAGGCGGGCCGCCCCATGACGGCCCGCCTGTTTCGTTTGTAGTGTGCCCGTAAGGGCATTCTTGAGGGCGATCAGAAAACGTAGCATGGGCATCTTGCCCATGAGTCTCACGGGCGTCCCGCCCGTGGTTTTTTCTTCTCTCTCTCTTCGCACGACAACAACAACTGCAAAGACACGGGCGAGACGCCCGTGAGACTCATGGGCGGGACGCCCATGCTACGACCGAAACCCAAATGCACCCCGTCACTACAAGCTTGTTGAACAGCAGGCCGGTTCGATGGTAGAGTAACTGCCCCAAACGAAAGGAACCGGTGTAATGAGCAAGTTCAAGAGTGCGAGTGACATTCGCGTAGGCGTGGTCGGATATGGCGGGGCGTTCAACATGGGCCCGCACCATCTGGGCGAGATGAAGCGGGCGGGCATGACGCCGATGGCCGTCGCCGACCCGGACAAGGCCCGCCTCAAGGCGGCCCAGGAAGATTGGCCGGGCATCCAAACCTTTCCCTCGCTGCCGGCGATGCTGGCCGGGTGCGACGTGAACCTCATCACGATCATCACCCCGCACAACACCCACGCGGCGCTGGCGGTGCAGGCGCTCAAGGCCGGGCGGCACGTGGTGTGTGAAAAACCGCTGGCCATCACCACGGCAGAGTGCGACACGATGATCGCCGCGGCGAAAAAGAACGGCCTGGTTATCTCCACGTATCACAACCGCCATTGGGACGGCACGATCCTCCAGGCGGTCAAGGACATTCGCGGCGGAAAGATCGGCGATGTGTTCCGCGTCGAGGCGCACATGAGCGGCTACGGCCAGCCGGGCAACTGGTGGCGCAGCAGCAAGTCGATCTCCGGCGGGATCATGTACGACTGGGGCGTGCATTTGCTGGAATACTCGCTGCAGATTCTGGGCCCGGAGGCGAAGATCGCCGAGGTCAGCGGCTATGCCCACAACGGTTTCTGGGCGCCAAAGACCCAGTGGAAGGCCGACACCTTCGAGGACGAAGGGTTCGCGGTCGTGCGGTTCAAGGGCGGCCAATACCTCACGCTGCTGATGAGCAGCATCGACTCCAACCCCAAGAAGGGCTGGCTGGAGTTCACCGGCACCAAGGGCGCGTACGTGATGGACTGGCAATACAACGAGCACATCACCCGCCTGGGCGATACGTCCACGACCACGCGGATCCAGAACCCGCCCAGCGAAAGCTGGAAATTCTACCAGAACATCGCCGACCACCTGGTCAAGGGCGAGAAGCTGGTCATTACAGGCCAGTGGGCCCGCCGGCCAATACATATCCTGGACCTGGCCAATCAGTCGGCGAAGTCAGGCAAGCCGGTGAAAGCGAAGTACGAATAAGAGCAGATTCACCACAGAGGACGCGGAGATCGCAGAGAAAAGAGAAGATGGATATAAGTGAAACTATTTACTCTTTTTCTGTTGTCTCCGTTGTAGTTTTTCCTCTGTGTTCTCTGTGTCCTCTGTGGTAAACGTTGTTTCTTCTTTTGAAAGGATCGACCATGAAAGCATTGATCGTGTACGGCGGATGGGACGGCCATGAACCTGACCAGGTGTCGAAGATTTTCGAGAAGGCCCTGACGGCCAAGGGCGCGGCGGTGGAGCTGTCGCCCTCGCTGGACGTGCTGACGGACGCCGGTAAGCTGGCGGGCATGGACGTGATCGTGATGCACTGGACGATGGGCAAGATGTCGGCCGAGCAGTGGAAAGGCCTCAGCGACGCGGTTCGCGGCGGAGTCGGCGTGGCGGGCGTTCACGGCGGGGCCGGCGACGCCTTCCGCGAGAACCTGGATTTCCAGTGGATGATGGGCGGCCAGTTTGTCGGCCACCCGCACGTGGGCGAGTACGAGGTGCGCCTGACGCCGCATCCCAGTCCCATCACGGCCGCCCTGCCGCAAAGCTTCCGCTACAACTCCGAACAATATTACCAGTTGGTCGATCCGGGCAATGTGGTGCTGGCCGACGCGCTGTACGAGTACGACGGCCGGCGCTGCATCATGCCCACCATCTGGTACAAGAGCTGGGGCAAAGGCCGAGTGTTCTACAGCGCCCTGGGCCACGCCGCCAAGGAGTTCGTCGACTTCCCGCACGTGCTGGAGATGACCGCTCGCGGTATCCTCTGGGCGGGCGAGGGAAAGCGTTGAGCGTAGAGAGTAGGGAGTGGGGCGTAACAGCGAAGAAATAAGGAAAGTCCCTTTCTTCGCTGTTACGCTCCACGCTTCACGCCCCACGCTCTACAGTCAGACCCCTGTCTGATTCCGCGGATTGAGCAGACCATCCAGTTCCTTTTTGCTCAGAACCTTTCGTTCGAGGCAGACCTGGCGGATGGTCTTGCCCGATTCGTGAGCTTGCTTGGCGATGT
>CAZYDC010000225.1:0-8168 GCA_964646065.1 uncultured Planctomycetaceae bacterium
ACGCGGTGGGCTACAAATCTACCGCCCCATCCGGGGCGAAGAAACAGCAACAGCCAGGAAGAAAAACTTTTCCAACCCCCCACAACTTCTGGGCGGTGTAACTGAACCATATTAACTTGTCAAATATCGCTCGCGGGCCTCTAGCAGGCCCGCGCAAACCGCGCTAACAACCATTGGAATATACTGCAACGGCCATGCCACGCCGGCCGGCGCCGTCGCGGCCGCGCGGCAAGAACCGGCTGCGGAATCAGTTAAAAAATTACATTGGTTTGCCATCTGTTCGGGGCGAAAAATTTACCCTGTTATTACCCTGTCATTATTGGTAATCGGATGGGAAAACCTGTCATATTTGACATGCAAGGGCGTTAGGGACTGTCCCCATTTTCGAGGCTGTTTCCGAAAATGGGGACAGTCCCTCGGACGCCGTTGACACAAACCGGGGTTTGTCCGACAATGGTGGAATGATTTACGCGGGAATCGATGCCGGGTCGCGAGCGATCAAGATCGTCCTGTGGGACGGGCCGTCCCGTCGCGTGCTGGCTTGGGGGTACAGCCCGCAGGGTTCGCAACCGGCCAGGCACGTGCAGGAAACCTACAGCCGCCTGCTGGCCGAACAACACCTGGCAGCCGGGGACGTCGGCTACGTGGTCGCCACCGGGTACGCTCGGGCCGGAGTCCAGGCCGCCGACACCACCATCACCGAAATCACCTGTCACGCGGCCGGCGTCCACCACCTGCTGCCCGAAGTGCGCACGGTGGTCGAGATCGGCGGGCAGGACAGCAAGCTCCTGCGGCTGACCGAAAAGGGAACCGTGCGGGACTTCGCCATGAACGACCGCTGCGCCGCCGGGACCGGCAGGTTCCTGGAACTGGTGGCCGCACGCCTGGACTGCCAACTTTCCGACCTGGGCGTGCTGGCGGCCGGGGCCAAGTCGCCGGCCGTCGTCAGCTCCATGTGCGCGGTCTTCGCCGAGACGGAGATCATCGGCCTGCTGTCCTCGGGCGTGAGGCCGGAGGACATCGTCGCGGGCGTGCAGCAATCGATCGCCTCGCGAATCTCCGCGATGGCCGGCGGAGACGTGACGCCCCCCGTCGCCTTCACCGGCGGTGTGGCCATGGTCGCCGGAATGGAAAAAGCCCTGGCGGCAGTGCTCGGCCAAAGCGTGGTCGTGCCCGACCGACCGCAGTTCACCGGCGCCCTGGGCGCCGCGCTGCTGGCGGCGAAACAATAGTCAGCAAAAAGCACGCGACAAAAAACAAGTCTTGGATTAGAATTCATATGGAGAATCAATATGATCGACTTTGACAGAATTTCGATTGACCCTGCCGTGATGAATGGGCAACCCTGCGTGCGCGGAACTCGCGTGACGGTCAGGCGAGTTTTGTTAGAGTTAGCCCAATCCTCGGATCGAGAAGAATTCCGCAAAGATTACCCGCAACTTCAGGACGAGGACATTCGGCAGGCGCTGGAGTTTGCGGCGGCCAATCTCGCTGACGAAATCGCGGAGTTTCGGGCGGCCTCATGAAACTGGTCCTCGATGAAGGCCTGCGATTGGGGGCTGCGGCCATCCTGAGAAACGCCGGGATCGACGCATGGCATGTCACTGAGTTGGGCTTGGGCGGCGCATCGGACGAAACGGTGCTCGAAAGAGTCAGAACGGACGGGGCGGTCCTCGTCACCCTTGATGCTGATTTCCATCAGATTCTCGCAACAACTGGCGCCAGTCAACCTTCGGTGGTCCGCGTTCGGATGGAAGGTCTTAAAGCCCAAGTGTTGGCGAACCTCTTGCTGATGGTAATCGAGCAGACTCGGGCCGATCTGTTGGCGGGCGCCGCCGTAAGCGTCAGCGGCAAGCAGATCCGGCTCCGAAGGCTTCCGTTTTGAACTTGATGAGTGGCGGTCATGCTCCGTCAGGAGTGGGAAGATCGCTGGACAGGTGCATCATGAAACAAGACCTCCTCAAACAACTGCCGTCCATCACCGATTTGCTGACCAGCGAGCGCGCGGCTGCGTGGCTGCAAACCCATCCGCGGCAACTGGTGACCGACTGCCTTCGCGATGCCGTGGATGAACTGCGCAAGCAGATCCTCGCCGACACCGGCGGGCGATGCGGCGCGGCCCACACCTCGCCGCAGTACATTTTGGAGCAGGCCGGCAAGCTGCTGGAGGACCGCACGCGGTTCCACCTGCGCGGGGCAATCAACGCAACCGGCATCATACTGCATACGGGCCTTGGCCGCTCGGTCCTGCCCGAATGCGTGGTCGAGTCGATGCTGGCCGACCTGCGCGGATACGTGACGCTGGCCGTGGATCGCGAAAGCGGCGAGCGGAGTGACCGCGACCGGCGCGTCGAGTACATTTTGCGCGAGTTGACCGGCGCGGAGGCGGCGACGATGGTCAACAACAACGCGGCGGCCACCGTGCTGGTGCTTTGCGCGCTGGGGGCCGGACGCGAGACGATCATCTCGCGCGGCGAATTGATCGAGATCGGCGGCGCGTTCCGCCTGCCGGACGTGATGGCCCAGAGCGGCACGACCATGGTCGAGGTCGGCACGACCAACCGAACGCACCTTCGCGATTACGAGCGGGCGATCACCGAAAAAACCGGCGTCGTGCTGCGCGTACACCCCAGCAATTACCGCGTGGTGGGGTTTACCTCGCGGACGGAACTGAAGGAACTGGTCGATCTGGCCCACGCGCGAAACCTGCCGCTGGTGGACGACCTGGGGGCGGGCGCGCTGGTCGGCCTGGAGCGGTTTGGCCTGCCGCACGAACCGACGGTGGCCGAGTCCATTTCCGCCGGCGCGGACGTGGTGCTGTTCTCGGCCGATAAGCTGATCGGCGCCAGCCAAGGCGGGATCATCGTCGGGCGGAAGGAACTCATCGACCGCATCCGCAAGCACCCGCTAGCCCGCGCGCTGCGAGTGGACAAGACCTGCCTCATGGCCATCGAGCGCACGCTGCACCTCTTCCGCGACCCCGCCCGCCTGGCCGAGCGGCACCCGCTCTACCGAATGCTCGCCACCCCGATCGAAACCCTCCAGGCCCGAGCCCAAAAACTCGCCGACGCCCTGACCAATGCGAAACTCCCGCTGACCGTCGCCATCGAGCCCGGCGTGGGATACCTAGGCAGCGGCTCGCTCCCCATGCACGAACTGCCCACGATCACCGTTACGCTTTCTTCCGACAAACTAAGCGCCGCCGAACTATCCCGCCGCCTGCGAATGGACCAGGCCGCCATCTTTACGCGAATCGAAAACGACAAGGTCGTGCTGGACATGCGGACGTTGGCTGATAATCAGGTTCAAGCCATCCTAGAGGCGGTGCTATGGGCGAACTAACTGATTCTGATAGACTGATAGGAAATGTAATTGTGCGCTGGCATAAGGACGTACCCCGATGGAGTTGGGGTTTTATCAATATTGTCTCTACAAACGTTCGTCAATCTTGTGCATGAGAAGGCTTGCCAGACATATGAGATGTAGGGCCTTGTTGCTATCCGGATTGAGATTGCCATGCGCCTTTGGGTTCCTGATGCCTGTCATCGACCCTGCCAATATCTGCATATACCCTTGCTGAATATTCCGATCTGTCTCGGTTACGAGTCCCGTAAGGCGTATGATTGGGTTCTGTAGGGAGAAGGCTGTAGTCATTAGACAAGCGCCATCGAGTTCGCGTCCGCCTCCCTCTCGGACGATGCGCTTGACTGCATCATTGACTTCCTTGAACGAGGCTTCAACGGCATCGCCGAAGAAGCCGGCCTCAAACCTTGGGCGAGCTAGAGCACAAACTCTCGGGTGTATGAGCTGCCAGAACCACTGCGTTGGGCTTGGTGGGTTCTCGATGTCGGATGATGCGAGCAGTTTTCGGGCTTCCGGAATGACAAACGCCTGGATACTCGCCAATGACTCAACGGCGTTTCCTCGCAATGGCGTCATGTTCTGCATGTGCGTAACGAGTTCAGACCATCCCAACAACTGGCAGAACGCACGAAGGCTGTTGATCTCGCCTGACAGAACGCTGTCAATGACACCTTGTGGCTCAGCGTCATCGTAGTAATGGTTTAGGTTGATCTCGAACCTGTCAAGATAGTCAAGAATTGAATTGAGGGCATCGATCCGGTTCTGAGTCATGTTTGGCTCCCGATAAACCTAACGGCTAGCCGGCTAGCCGGGTAATGTGTGCAAGTCGTCTTCGACTCGCACACGGAATCTTCGCCGTGGTCGTTTGAGTGTAGCCAGTTCTACCGGCGTTATCTGCTCGCTCTTCGCTTCTGCTTGCCCGGCACAGGGGTGGCGCGCGTCCCGATATCGGAGAGGTCGATCTTGTCGATCCATTTCTCGCGATCTTTGGTGTAATCGCCTCGGCTGACAAACTGTTGCATGAAGCGGATGAACCCGACGGGGCCTAGCGCGGCATACAGGGCCTTGTGACCCCGAAGACGGATGCTGCTCATGGTCATGTTTTTTTTCATGGTTCCACCTCGGTCACGAAGGCCAATGGGTTGACGACGGCGACGGCCAGGGCTTTTCGATGCGCCTCTGCGCATTGGATGAGTTTATCGTCCGTCGTGACGAAATAGTCGCAATGCGCCGCTTCGGCACACGCCAGGTGCATGGCGTCCAGTTTGCGGAAACCCAGCCCGGTCAGCATTCGGGATCGTTCCACGTCGGCCGTAGTCAGGACAACGTGATCCTCGGCAATCCGGAGCGTTTCCCTTACCAATTCCGCCTTTTCCAGGTCCAGACATGCCGCGATTTCTCGGTCAATGATCTCGCTGGATACCAGCGAATGCTTCCAGTTACTCACTCGGCCCACGATTATAATGACGGCGTCGGCTTCAAGCCGGTTGCGATCTATGCTTAGGTCGTCATACGGCCGGTTCAGAGAGCATACATCGAGATAAAGGCGCATCCGGCTGTTCCTTTCCCCCTCTTTCGGGGACAACATTTAGTTTACCCCCGTTCCCAGCATTTTCAAGCACCGAAATCTATGTGTATAATTCGTTTTCTTCAAGGCAACCACTTGATCCGCCCGATGGCCGGCATGTGTCGATTTTTGTCGGCGGATTCGACGGTCAAATGGAATTGCCGCACACCCGCAAACGAAGGCATGATTTCTTCTCGCTTTGTCGCGGGGTCCGTACGCTTGAAAGACTGGACCGGGATTTCGACCGTGGCCCAGCCCTGGCCTGTCGCCAGTTCAATTGTTGCCTGGAACGGATTTGGCTCGGCGTTCCATTCGCCCTTTGAATATGCGGCAACCGTCACGCGAAGCGGGCGCTCTCCAATGACTTCCAGGCTGAGTTTTGCGGCGCCGTCGGCCTTGCGCAGCGGGCAGGCCGGGCTCCGGAGGAAGGCCTTGAAGACGCCCAGGCCGGCCAGTTCCGACTTCACGTGCAGGGCGGGCCTTCCGGCGACGTCCGAAACGGCCAGCGTGGTTCCACCCCAATGGTGCCAGGGATGGTCCGCCACGGGGCCTGACCAACTGAAATACCAGGGGTACGGGCCATCCACGGACGGATCATACAGAATGTCGCTGGGTTGCGTTGTCGCCGCCGCGCCGGCCGCCGGGGCCTTCAACACCGCGTATGGAGTCGAGAGCGTCGTGCCGTCGGCGTAGTCGGCGTTGGCAAAGTACCAAATGTCCACGCCCTGGCGAACCGGAATCGCGGCCGAGAAGTCGCCCCACACCGTCTTGTGCATTGGCGTACCGAACCAGCAGCGATCCACCGCCGCGTCGGAACCATAGCTGTAGATCAACTGGCACACCGTGGCCGAGGACGCCTTGACCGTCACGTTCGTACCGCCCTTGGCCGTCTTGACGGACAAGGTCGGCGCAGGGGCCAACTGCGGCCCGCCCTTTAGATAATGGTCAAACCACTTCAGGCGGGTGGCTTCCCAGCCTGTGCTCGCAAGGTTGTGGTTCTCGTTGGGCGAAATCAGCCGGCGGGTCTCGACGTTGACCGCCTCCATCACTTTCTGGGCCGCATCGAGGCGCGCGAAAAAGTCGTCGCTGGCGTCGGCGAACAGGACCGGGGCGCGCAGATGATCCATGTGGGGCTCCGCGGTCCAGAGCACGCCGCACGAGGGATTGGCCGCTTTCACGCGGGAGTCGGTCGCCGCGACGGTCCAGGTGTGGTATCCGCCCCAACTGAATCCGTACACCCCCATGCGGCCCGAATCGACCTCCGCCTGCCGCTCCAGGACGGTCAGCGCGCGGCGCGCGATCCAGGCCGGGGAATCGTGGTACTCGTCCGACCGCAGCCGTTTGCCGTGCTCGTCAAACGGCCATTTGCTCATGCAGGTGGCCTCGGCGGGCAACTCGGAGATCTTCCAGTCGTGACTGAAGCAGGCATAGCCGTGACGCGCCATGCCGAGCACCTCGGACTCGTCCGCGACCTGTCCGCCGCCGTGGATGAACAGGATGGCGGGAATCCGGCCTTTCACCTGCGCCGGCCTCGCGTAGATGCCGTAGATCCGGACGGGCTTGGAGTCGATCTTGTGGGACGTGAAATACAAGCACGTGACCTTGATTCCGTCCTGGGTTTTCTCGCTGACGGTCTGGATCTCCAGGTCGTCCGCACGCGGATCGAACTTCTCCCAATCGTTCTGAACTTTTTTTTCCATAGCCTGCTTCACGTTGGTTTCCACCGTCGGGGACTGCCGGCATCCAGCCAGCCCAATCATGAGTGCGGACGCGCACAGCCATGCCGTCCAGTTGTTACGGGCCGCCGGTTCCACCATCTGATTGCTCCATAATTCTGAAGGTCGCACGCTGGGGACACTATACTCCATGCCCACAATGCGCCAAGCCCCAAAGGGCGATCTCCGGGCGTA
The DNA here is from genome assembly GCA_964646065.1 of uncultured Planctomycetaceae bacterium. Lineage (GTDB taxonomy): Bacteria > Planctomycetota > Phycisphaerae > SM23-33 > SM23-33 > CAZYDC01. The sequence goes on from CAZYDC010000225.1 coordinate 6,841, forward strand.
TTTCAGAAAGGGCCTGGGAAGAAGAATTCATCCGTGTAATTCATTTTCATTCTTGCCGTTCGTGGTAAACTATCCCTCATGACGGCGAGCGAGCCTAAGGACATCATGCAGGACGGGGCGGGTCACGCGGATCACGAAAAGACGGCCCCGCCACCGCCGCGGGATCACCCGGAGATTCTATCCCTGCCGGCCCCGCCGGGTCCCTTATCCTGGACGCCCTGGCAGGTGGTCGCGCTGGTGGCGCTGGCGGTTTTGGGGCTTGCGGCGGATTTCACAAAAATAGCCGACCCCGACATTTTCTGGCAGCTTGCCTGCGGCGAATGGATGTTCCGCAACCACCAGGTGATGAGCCAGGACCTTTTCACCCTCGACCCCAATTCCGACGGATGGGTCAACGTCCACTGGGGTTTCCAGATCATCGTCACCGGGCTGTACAAGCTTGGGGGGTGGTGGCTGCTGACCGCGTTCAAGAGCGTGATGGGCGCCGCCATCATGGCCGGGTTCTTCCTCGCGGTCCGAAGGCGCCTGCACCCCGCGGCGATCGTGCTGATCGGCCTGGCGATCATGTTCGTGATCCATCCGCGCTTGCGCGAGCGGCCGGAACTGTTCACCATGCTGCTGGCGATCGTGACCCTGGGCCTGGTGGAAAGCGTCCGGTGCGGCGCGTCGCCGCGGCGGCTGTGGTGGATGGTCCCGATCATGATTTTCTGGGTGAACGTCCACGGGCTGTTCTTCCTTGGCCTGGTGGTTCTGTGGATCGTGATCGCCGGGGCCGCCGCGGACAAGGCCGTGGATCGTTGGGGCACGCGCGTGTGGATGGGGTTGTCGGCGGCGTTTGGCTTGTTCGTGGCCGTGGCCGTGCATTGCGTGTGGGTCGGCCCCGACGCTCCTGTAATCACCCTGGGCCTGCTGGGCGGCGGATTGCTGTGGTTCGGCCAAAAGGGGCGTTCCAGGGGAATGGGCGACAACCTTCTTAAAACGTCCGTCCTGCTTCCGGCGGTCGCGGCGACGTTGGCCTGCCTTGTGAGCCCCTGGCCCCTCGGCGCGCTGCTCAACCCGCTGGTGCTTTCGTCGCGCCTGACTTCCCCGATCTACGCCGGCACGGTGGCCGAACACGCGCGGCAAGCCTTGCTGTGTCGCCCACCGCCCATTGCCGTCCATGATGACGACAATGTCACGGGGGAGTCGATCACAGTCCAGCTCAACCCTGGAGGTGGCGGCACGAATCCGGCTCTCTCGCCACTCTTGAACTGGGGCCAGGTTGGCCTGCTGAACGCCAGCGGTGACAGCCTCGCGACGGCCTCCAGCACCAGTTCCGGAGCCATCGC
>CAZYDC010000226.1:0-8106 GCA_964646065.1 uncultured Planctomycetaceae bacterium
ATAGGGACGGACCCCATTTATTTCTGAATAAATGGGGTCCGTCCCTATTTATTCGTTTGACACGGTGGCTGGGGCAGATAGAGTGACCCTCATGCCAAGATCAGCCAGGGTGGTCGTTCCGGCGTATCCGCACCACGTCACGCAGCGCGGCAACAATCGACAGGACGTGTTTTTTGTGGACGATGATCGGCGGACGTTCATCGATCTCTTACGGGAATCCTGTGGGCGTTTTGGAATGCGACTGGAAGCGTACTGCCTGATGACGAACCACGTGCATCTGGTGACAATTCCAGCCCGCGAAGATTCATTGGGACTGGCATTCAAATGGGTCAATCAAATCTACGCGCAGTACATCAATGACCTGCACGACCGTAGCGGGCATTTGTGGGAAGATCGCTTTTTCTCCTGTCCGTTGGACGACCCGCATTACTGGCGAGCCATGGCGTACGTGGAACGGAATCCGGTTCGGGCAGGGATTGTGCCCAACGCCTGGGCCTACTCCTGGTCCAGTGCGGCGGCGCATTGCGGAGAGCAAGACAAGTCCGGATTGCTGGACATGCGGGCTTGGACCGGCGAGATGGGGCCGGGAGTTGGAGTGAACACTGACGACTGGAAAGAAGTTCTCACGCGACCGGAAGACGAGATAGTAATAGCCCGACTGCGGTCTTCGACCAGGAGGGGGCGACCGCTGGGGAGCGATTCGTTCATCAGCAAATTGGAAAGCCTTGTGGGCCGGCGGCTGCGCGCCCAACCTCGGGGCCGACCGTTGCAAGAGAACGACGTTGACCGCGTGGAATAAATAGGGACGGACCCCATTTTCTTCGGAAAGAAAATGGGGTCCGTCCCTATTTATTCCGTCTCAAACAGTGCCGGTTCTTCTGGCGGCGGGGTGTACTTGACGCCCAGGTGCTGGTAGGCCTTCATCGTGGCCAGGCGCCCGCGGCGGGTGCGGGCGAGCAGGCCGCTCTGGAGCAGGTAGGGTTCGATCACGTCCACCAGCGTGTCGGTCTCCTCGCCCAGCGTGGCCGCGATGGTCTCGACGCCGACCGGCCCGCCCTTGTAAATGTCGATGATCGTTCGCAGGAATTGCCGGTCGAGTTCGTCCAGGCCCAGGGGATCGATGCCCTCGAGTTTCAGCGCCGCCTCAACGGCGTCGATGGTGAGTTTGCCGTCGCTCTTGACCTGGGCCCAGTCGCGGCAGCGGCGGAGCAGGCGGTTGGCGATTCGCGGCGTGCCGCGGGCTCGCCCCGCGAGCATCTCCATCGCCTGGACGTCGTAGTCCAGCCGCAGCATCTGGGCGGACATGCGGCAGCGCGAGAGCAAGTCCTCGGTGCTCCAGAATTCCAGGTGGTGCGTGATGCCGAATCGCGTGCGAAGCGGCGGCGAAAGCAGGCCGGCCCGCGTTGTCGCCCCGATCAGCGTGAACGGTTTGAGCGGCAGGTTGATCGTGCGGCTGTGCATGCCGGAATCGACGATGAAGTCGACCTTGAAATCCTCCATGGCCGGGTAGATGTACTCCTCGACGGCCGGCGAAAGGCGGTGGATTTCATCGATGAACAGCACGTCGCGATGCTGCAAATTGGTCAGGATTCCGATGAGGTCGCCCGGCTTGGTCAACGCGGGGCCGGAGGTGACCTTGATCGTCGAGCCCATCTCGTTGGCAATCACGTACGCCAGCGTCGTCTTGCCCAGGCCCGGCGGCCCGTGAAGCAGCACGTGCTCCATCGGCTCATTGCGGCCGCGGCTGGCGGCGATGCTGATCCGCAACTTCTCCAGCAACTCGCCCATGCCGATGCAGTCTTCAATCTTAGTCGGCCGCAGCGCCACGTTGAACTGCTCGTCCTCGGGGCCGGTGCTTTCAGTCGAGATTATTTTTTCGCGGGCCATAACGGAAACAACCTACCACAGAGGACACAGAGGAAAAGAGGATATGCCCTGTTTAGAAACGATACAAGTCTTCTCGCTTCCAGTCCCGGAGACCGCAGGAGCCGTAGTTCAGTTTTTTAATCAACTCGAACCAATCTTTCATCCAATTCTTGCGCTTATTCCGAATTCGGACTCTTACCAACCCGCAAAGCAAAGAACTAAAACTAAGGTTTTGTTTTAGCGCAAGCTGTCGGCCTTGCTCGTAAAGCTCATCGTCCAGGGATATTGTCACACGCCTCATAAACATTCTCTTCAATCCGCATTCCGCAATCCGAAGTCCGCAATCACAGGCCTCCCGCTTTCAGCTTGTACGCCTGCTGAATAATCGCTTCCGCGCTGGTCAGATCGGGCGCGACGGCGAGTACGCGATCTACCAGGGCCAGGGCGTCGGCGCGGCGTTCGCCGAGTTGGACCAGGACGGCGACGGCTTCGTCGGCCGCCTCGGAGAGCGGTTCAGCCGCGACGGCGGCGGCAGGACCGGCGAACTCGTCCACCTTGCCGTTAAGTTCCGCGATGATCTGTTCCGCCGTCCGCTTCCCGATCTCCGGCAGGTCCACCAGGAACCGCGCGTCCTTGGCCTGAATCGCCGCGGCGATTTCTGCGATGGGGCGGGCCAGCGCCCGCAAGGCCTTGCGGTTGCCGATGCCCTTGACCGTCGTGAACACGCGGAAGAAGCGGCGGTCCATCTCGCTGAGGAACCCCACCAGCCGCGGCGTCACGGACCCGTGCGACGGGTCGCCTTCCATGTAGTGAATCGTGAACAGCACGACCTCCTTGCCCACGCGCGAACCCAGCCGCTCCACGTCGCAGGCGGGCACCAGCACTTCGTACCACAACCCCGCGCCCGTGCCGATCAAGGCCGCGCCGCCGGCGATTTCCTCTAGTGTGCCGCTTATCCTTGCGATCATGGCTGACTACATTACAAAACTACCTCTCTGGTGGCAATGAAATGACCAATGTCCAATGACGCAATGACCAATTAATGACCAATAAAACTGAATGTCCAACGTCCAAACAGAACGGGGTGCGCCAAAACGTTTCTGAGAAGACCAGGTATGTTTCCTCATTGAGCATTCGTCATTTCGTGGCATTCGTCATTGGACATTGGTCATTTCCGCCCTCCCCGCGCACAGGGCTATCGCAATGGCGTCGGCGACGTCGGGTGGTTCGGGCAGATCCTTCAGCCGGCAAATCGCCTGGATCGAGCGCTGCATCTGCATCTTGCTGGCGTGTCCGTTTCCGGTCAGGCTCTTCTTGACGTGCGTCGAGGGCAGGTTCCGCACCGACACGTGGGCGTTCTGGCAGGCGAGCATGATGACGCCGCGGGCGTGGGCCATGAGGATCGCCGTGCGCGGATGTTTGTAATGGGCGTACAACTGCTCGATGGCGGCGGCGTCGGGTTTGAGTTCGGCCAGGAGGACGGAGAGGTCGGCGTGAATCTGCTCGATCCGCCGGGCCAGCGTGTCCTTGTCGCTGGTGCGGATCGTGCCGGCCTCGACAATCGCGGGCTCGCGGCCGCCGAACTCCAGCACCGCGTAACCGGTGATGTTCAGGCCGGGGTCGATACCAAGCACGCGATATGTGGACGTCCCTGTCCCAGTCATGCCGCCATGCTACCGCGGCGGCGTAATCTTAGCAATCATGCGACGCGCCAGTGTGCGACGCGATGGCGCGGAGATCGGTCCTTGTCGCGAAAATAAAATAGTTAGCTTCCTAACTAATATCATGGAGTGGTGTCTCATCCATTGGAAGGAGTAAAAACATGAGCGCCGGAAAGAAGATACTGATCGTGACGTTAATGACCTGCCTCGCAACTGCCACCGCCATGGCCCGCGGCGGAAGCCCCGCGCCATCGGGCGGCGGGCAATCGTTCTCAGCACCCAGCGGCGGGCGGGCGTTTTCATCCCCTGGCGGCGGAAATAATCCGGCGCCTGCGCCGATACGGATATCTCCCCCTGTTGCCCGGCCGCATCCGCCTCGTCCGCAGCCCCCGCCTGGGCCGCCCAAACCCGGGCCTGGACCTCGTCCGCCGCAGCCTCCTCGGCCGCATCCTCCCACTGGCTGGACCGCTCCAGCCACGTTCGCCGATCCGCCCGCCTTTGCCGATGCGCCGACGAATGACGATCCTCCTATTTCAACCCTCATTCACCCGGCCGACCCGGTCGTCGCGCAGAGGCCCGCGACGCTCCCGCCGGTCAAACCGCCCGTGGTGTTTCGGCCTCCCGAGCCGCCGGCGCCGATCGCCAAGATGAGCGCCACCGTGGTCAACAAGGAAATCATCGGAGACGCCGTCGTCACGACCACCAAGGATTTCACCTGGGTCATCAAGACCACCGACCAGACGATTACCACCACCAAGACGACTGTCACGACCGTCGACACATTCGCCTACAGCCAGGACACGAGGACGACCAGTACCGCTACGTCCACCCGAACGGAATTAAGACTGGGCCCGGCAGGACAAAACGCGTAGGGATGCAAACCGGGACGGCGTTTCCGGGCGAACCCTATTTCAGCTTGGGATTAGAAACTGGCGCCATGAAGACGTACTGCGGGTCGTCCTTCTGCCGGCGAAGGATGGCGAGAATTTCCTTCCAGGCCGGCCGCAGACCTGGGTAGGCCGGCGGGAGATCGGCCTCGATCGTGCGGCGAAGTTTGGCCAGGCGGTAGAAGGGAACGCCCGCATACATGTGGTGCTCGACGTGGTAGTTCATCTGCCAGTAGAGGAATGCGGCCAGCGGGTTGATCTTGACCGTGCGGCATGTGACGCGGAAATCGGGCACGCTGGGAGGCAGGCCCGTGTGCTGCGTCAGCGTGCAGAGGAAGTTGAGCCAGCCGGCGTAGAAGGAGCCGAACGTGACGAGAATCAGCATCGGCCAGAGGCGAAAGTAGATGAACGTCGTCGCCAGTACGACATGTCCGATCAGTAGGACCCTGGCCCATCGCGCCAGGTCTCGCCGGCCCTTGGCATTGGAGTCGGAGAAGATTCGGTGCTCCCATTCGCCCTCGATCCTGCCCCGGCCATGCCGGATCGCGGTGAAGATCGCCCAGCGGATAGAAGGCAGATTGATCGTGAAGACGTACAGCCAGTCGCGGCGGCGAATCTTGATCGGTTGCACGACCTCCAGGTCCAGTCCGGCGTGGACCGTGTATTGATGGTGCTTCTGGTGGCTCGTGCGGAAGAAAACAAAGTTGGTCCAACTCAGGAACGACACCAAATAAAGAAAAAGCTCGTTCCAGAATCGAGTTTTGAAGACCGTCCGGTGGCAAAGTTCGTGGCCGGCGCCCGAAGGACTCAAAAAGGAATACACGGTCCCGTACACATACAGGACCACGAGCGTCACAGGCAGCGGCCAGTGAAGAATGGAATGATAGGCCAGCGCGCCCAGCGCAACGGTCAGCACCAATTGCGGGATGATCTGGGCGAACCCGCGCCAGTCGCTTCGCTCCGTCAAGCTCCCGAGGGTCTTCTTGTCCAGGGGGCAGCGATACCAGTTGATTGTCACGTCGTCGGCCATGCTTCCACTGTTATAGCAAGCCGAACCGCCAAAACCAAATTCACCCGCGTCATATCGGGTGCCATGCCCAAGTCTGCGCGGGCATGTTTTCCACGGGCCAAAGACATGCCCGCGCAGACTTGGGCATGGCACCCAGAATTGTCGCAAATGGATGGACGATTCGCGCCGTCGATTTGTAAAATGGACCCCATGAAGAAGCGCCAATGTCTAGTATGCGGCCACGTGTACGCCCCCTCAGAAGGCGACGCGTCGCAGTCCATTTCGCCGGGAACGGTTTTCGAGAACCTTCCCGAGGAATGGATCTGCCCCGTCTGCGGCTCGCACAAGGACCTTTACGAGGACCTGTGAGCGGACCTGACCGTGCGAATCATGGGCTGATGAGCTTGACGGACGGAAAGTAGGTTTGGAAACGGGCGCAATCGCGGGTGAGGATAGTAAGCCCTTCAACCGCAGCGTGGGCCCCGATAAAGAAATCCGGCAAAGGCATCTCTTTGGAGCCTCCCGCACGGCGATAACGAAGAAAACACTTGCCCGCCAGGAATGCGGCCTCGCGTGGGACAGCCCTATATTCAAACACATTCGGCGACAGCATCGCCTCCAACTTCTCGATTCGCTCAAATCGCACGGAGACTTCAGCGTAGACGACCGGATTGATAATCAACATACCCCTGTCCGCCTGTTGTTCCAGGACGGTGGAAGACCATGCTGACCACTTGGTGTCCTCAGTGAACACGTCCAGCAGCACGCATGAATCGACCAGGACAGCCATCAGCGTTTGCCTCGTGTCAATGCGAGGATTTCATCCGTGCTCATCCTCACTTCACCTTGGCCACGAAGGCGAGCAACCAGATCTCTGCCTCGCCCTTTTCCCTCGATCTTGCGCAAATACAGCTTCCCGTCTCTTGCCCGCACGAACTCCACTTCGCTGCCCGGGAAAATGCCCGCCTCGTTGCGCACATCCCGTGGAATTGTCACTTGTCCCTTGGTTGTCACTTTCATGGGCATCTCCTGTAATACTCTTACCTGTAATAATTATACGAGCGGAGACTTCCGGCGTCAACTGGGTTTCAGGATCGTTCCTTGGGGCGTGTCTTCGATCGCGATCCCGGCGGCAAGCAGTTGTTTGCGGATTTCGTCGGCTCGCGCGAAGTTCTTGGCTTTGCGAGCCGCGTTGCGTTCGGTGACGAGTTCTTGAATCGCCTGACTCTCATACTTCTTGCGCAAATCATCTATTCTGTCATGGAGCCGCGACAACTCGCCACCCAAGTCCAGGCCCAGGACCTTGTCCATGGCCAGCAAGGTCGCGTAGATGGAGCCCTTTGGTCCGCCTTCGGCGGATTCGTCTTTGGTCGCGCCCCACAGTGCGGCCAGGGCGCGAGGCATGTTCAGGTCGTCCTCGGTCGCCTCGCGGAATTCGTCCATCCATCGCGCAATCGGCTGCTCGGAACCTTTGTATTCCTTCCGCAGGTCCAGCACGATTCGTTTGAGGCGCGACAGCGCGTTGGCAGCGGCGTCCAGGGCGTTCCATGTGAAAGCGAGCTGCTGGCGATAGTGAGCGCCGAGGCAGAAGAACCGGTAGGCCAGGGGGTCGTAACCTTTTTCCACCAGCACGTCGAGTTTAAGGAACTCGCCGCTGGACTTGGACATTTTACCGGCCTCGCCGGCGGGCCCTTTGGGTATGACCAGGAACTCGGCGTGCATCCACCAGTTGACCCACGGGTGGCCTAGGGCGGCCTCTGTCTGCGCGATCTCGTTGGTGTGATGGACGGCAATGTGGTCCACGCCGCCGCAGTGAATATCCACCCGCTCGCCCAGGTATTTCAGGGCCATCGCGGAGCATTCGATGTGCCAACCGGGAAAGCCGACGCCCCACGGGCTGGGCCATTCCATCAGGCGCTGCTTGTCCTTGGGCGAAAATTTCCACAAGGCGAAGTCGGTGGCGCTGCGTTTTCCGGCGACCATTTCCACGCGGGCGCCGGCCTGGAGGCCTTCGATGTCCAGGCGGGCCAGCTTGCCGTAATCGGGCAGGCGCGACGTGTCGAAATACACGCCGTCCTCGATGGTGTACGTGAAGCCCTTTTCCTCCAGGGCGCGGATCATGGCGATCTGCTCGGGGATATGGTCGGTGGCCTTGCACCATACGGTTGGCTCGACGAGGTGCAGGCGGCCCATGTCGGTACGGAAGGCCTGCCAGTAAAAATCGGCGATCTCGCGGACGCTCTTTCCCTCGCGGGCGGCGCCCTTTTCCATTTTGTCCTCGCCGGCGTCGGCGTCGCTGGTGAGGTGGCCGACGTCGGTCACGTTCATCACGTGCCGAACGTCAAATCCGCCGATGGTCAGCACACGCTTGAGCACGTCCTCGAAAACGTACGTGCGCAGGTTGCCGATGTGCGCGAAGTTGTAGACGGTTGGCCCGCAGGTGTACAGCCGGACCTTGCCCGGCTCGATGGGCTTGAACTCGTCCTTGGTTCGCGTGAGCGTATTGTAAAGTCGAATAGTCATGAACGGACCCTCTGTTGCTCGTCAATCGAAGGGTGTCTGGCGGGTGCCATGCCCAAGTCCGCGCGGGCATGTCCACCGTACACCACATGCCCGCGCAGACTTGGGCATGGCACCCGGATTCATCTTACGTGCAAAGTGGCACTAGCTTGGCGCTGTCGTC
>CAZYDC010000227.1:0-8104 GCA_964646065.1 uncultured Planctomycetaceae bacterium
CCGCCTGACCGTTCCGGTGGCTTCCCGACAGGTTCTAATGCGTTACGAATGTTGCCCGGGGAAGGCCGGGCGTATGCACGGATCGGAGGCCAACACAGCGCGCAACTTTAGTCCAAGCAGTGACCTACCTTGCCAGCCCCGCCCGGCAGCGATCTCTTGCGGCGACGACCCCTGAGGCGTCGTCAGGCCTTCGGGGGCGGTCCGCCAACCCGCTCCAGAAGCCGAAATTTTGTGCCGTCCTTTCGCGAGATCTGGAACAATTCTCGCCACGGGCCGGCCAGGCGATCCTTGACTTGCTTGTCTTGCAGGTCGTGCTGTTCGGCCAGCAGGTAGCGGACGCGGGCGTCGATCTGCTGGGGCTCCAGGAGGAAGACGACCCGGTGGCTCACGTATCGCATCATGGGCTCGTGCTCGGGTCGGTAGGCGTAGAGGGGTTGGTCCGGTGGCACGAGGCGGTCCAGGGCGGCGGCGTCGGGGCGGAACTGCTCGTGGGCCTTGCGGAGCGGCATGCCCATTGCGACGTACAGCAGCGTGGCCGCCGCGCACAACATGGCGGTGGCCATCGCCAGGTTCAGACCGCCCTTCAACCAGCGCCGCCGCCACAGGATCCCCGCGCAGAGCAGCAGCGTTGCCCCGGCGGCGCACCAGGCCGCCGGCAGGTGCGGCAGGTTGGCAAGGTCCGCGGCCGCCAGGCCCGAAACCTTCGGCAGGCTCGCGGCGGGCATGACGGCGAGCATGGTCAGCGCGGCCAGTGGCGCGACCGCAAGCACGGCCGACGCGGCCAGCAGCGTGGCCTTCCAAATGCGGTCGGAGGGCAGCGGGGCCTTGTGCTCGGAAAGCAGCCAGCCCAGAAGCACACAGGCCAGCGGGAAGGCGGGCATGGCGTAGCGAGGCAGGATGCCGGGCATGAGGTCCAGGGTCAGGAAGGACACGACCATCGCCAGTCGCAAGGCCCGGAAGAGCGGCCGGCGGGCGGGGTCGATGTTGCGGGTCAAGGGGCGCACCCACAGCAGCGGGATGAAGATGACCCAGGGCAGCAGGTCCACCAGGGCCAGCGGAATCCGGCTGGCCCACTTGCCCGGTTGGAACTTCTCGAACATCACCCGCGAGCCGAGTTGTCCGGACCACTCTTTGGCCATCGCGGAGGAGTCGGCCTGGACGTGGATCATGTAGATCCAGCCGAGGCACAGCGTCAGGATGATGCCCACGGCCACCAGGTGCGCCGGCGCGAACAGCTCGCGCAATCGCCGATGGTAGAGCAGCACGGCCAGCACGACCGCGTAGAACACGACGCCCAGGAACGGACCCTTGATGAGCGCCCCCAGGCTGAGCATGAGGGCGGGCACGATCCACAGCCGCCAGGGCGAGCGTCGGGCGGTCCAGTGGTCCAGCCACCAGACCACGCTCATGCCGGTCAGGCTGACGTAGACGGCCTCGATCTCGATCAGGCGGCCCTTCTCGATCATGCCGATGTAGGTCAGGCACAGGACGGCGGCGGCGAGTCGTCCGCCGGTCGAAAGCCACGGCCCGCGGCCCAGGACCAGCAACATCGCCAGGGCCAGCAGCGCCAGCACGGAGGGCAGCCTGGCGGCGCCGTCGGAGCGCAGGCCGGTGAGGGTGAAGGAGGCGGCCACCAGCCAGTTGATGCCCGGAGGCTTGCTGTAGTATCGCCGCCCGGACACCTCGGGCACCATCCAGCCGGCGCCGCGGAGCATGTTGAGCGCCGGGATGATGCGGCGGCCCTCCTCACCCTGGATTTCCAGGAAGCCCAGGCGAGGCAGGTACAGCACCGCCCATAGGGCCACGACGATCGCCAAGGCGCTGCCGCGAGTAACCCAGGAATCATTCATGTCCAGATGATAATGGCGTCCCCCGCGAACGCCAGCGCGAAATGCGAGTCAAGGCGCCGGCGGCAGGAAGTGAAAATGATAAAGCCCCCTCGGGCGGTTCGAGGGTTGAATAAAGGGCCTGAACTATGTACAAGCGAAACCGGCAGCAGTTCAAAACCGAAAGAGCCGCTTGGATGACAGTGCAAAAAGACCTGTTGTTTCCCGCAATATCGACAAAAAGGAATCCGATGAAAATCACCGTGAATGACCGTTTCAACTTGATTTCCCTGTTCGTCCTCGCGTTGAGCGTCGCGATGATCGAGCCGGCCTTGGGTAAGGACCTGATCGTGGACGGAAAGAATCCGGCCGCCAAGGACGACAACGCCGGCACGCTGGAGGCGCCGTTCAAGACGATCCAGGCCGCGATGGACCAGGCGCAGGCGGGCGACTCGGTAGAGGTGCGGGCGGGCGTCTACCCCGAGACCGTCACGTTCAAGCGCGGCGGGTCGTATCCCGGCGGGGCCATCGAGACCTGGAGCCCGCGAGACCTGAAGTGGCTGACGCTGGAGGCCTACAAGAACGAGCATGTCGTGCTCGAGGGCGCGGTGACGATCGGGGCCGAGAAGTGGAAACTGGTCGAGGGCTGCAAGAACACCTACTGGACCCCGTTCGTCAGCGAAGAGCAGAACGGGCACAAGGTCAACATGGTCTTCCGCAACGAGACGCTGATCTGGCCGACGCTCAAGAACGTCCAGGGAAAGAACAGCTCGCTGATCGAGGGCTCGCCCAGCAACATCGTGCCTTTCATGACCGGCGACGGTGTTGCCGACGAAGGGTTCTACTACGACCACCAGCAGAAGAAGCTGTTCGTGAACCTCGGGGGCCTGGCGCCGGGAAAGGACGTCCAAGTCAAGGCGGTGCAGTTGATCGTGGGCGTGGACGCCTGCAGCAAGTGTTTCGTTCGCGTGCGGAAGCTGGAGGTGCGGGACTTCATCGGGGTCGGGATCGGCATTTATAACGACCAGGAATTCATGGTGGAGGATTGTTACATCCACCATTGCGGCGGCGGGTTCTGGGGCGGCCCCAGCGGCGTGGGCACGATTCGGCGCAACACCGTCGCCGACATCACGGGTGTCGGCCTGGGCCTGGGCGGCAGCCGCGGGACGGTCGTGGAAGAAAACGTGATCAAGCGCACGCACCTGAACCCCTACAAGGTCGTCGCCTGGGACGGGGCCGCGGTCATCGCCAACGGCGCCTTCGGGTTCATTTTCCGCAACAACGTCGTCGCGGACTGCAAGGACATCTGCGGCTTCTGGCCGGACTGCAGCGCCCTGGGCATCGCGTGCTACGGCAACGCGATCTACCACATGGACAACAACTGCGGATTCTACATCGAGGCCAGCACCACCGGGACCATCCTGCGATGGAACACCGTGTTCGACAACGGCGACGGAATCGTGTTCCGCCAGAACTGGGCCAACACCGCCTTCGAGAACTACACGTTCCACAACCAGCGCACGGGGCTGGCCATCGGCTCGTGCGACCAGGACGGCCTGCCCAAGGCCAGCACCATGGTCTACAACTGGGTGATCGACAACGGAATCGGCGCGAGCTTCGGCCCGGACCTGCTGGGCGAGGCGGCGCACAACTTCGATCACAACGTGTACAAATTCCAGAATTGGCCCGAGGCCGACCTCAAGGGCAAAAAACCGCTGATCGCCCGGGTCGAAAAGAACATCGACGTTCACCCGGACAAGGCCGAATGGCCCGGGACCAACCTGCAAAAGGATTTCAGCATCGCCTGGACCGGCGCGATCAAGATCGAGAAGGACGGCGTGTACAAATTCTACAGCAAGGCCTGTAACGGTTCGCGCGTCTTCATCGACGGCAAGCCGGTCGTCAACAACGCATCCTTTCACGGCACGGAAACGGAGAATGACGGCAAGGCCGAACTGACGGCGGGCAATCACGAGTTCAACGTGGACTTCTACTGTGATCGCGGCATGCAGGGCTGTGTGGTTTCGTGGGAGCCGCCCGGCGGCGCCAAGGCCGCCATTCCGGAAAGCGCGCTGTTTCACAAGGATCCGGCGGGCGGGGCGCTTGCGCCTGGATTGAACGCGGAATACTTCGACATCGCGGGCGCGTCCATGCCGTTCGACCAGAGCAAGCCGGTCATTCTCCAGTTCGGCGCCAAGCAGTATATGGACATGGCCAAGCTTCGGTCGGAACTGGGGCTGGAAATGCACGGCAAGGTGGTCACGGAATTTGACCCCACGCCGCTGGGACTGGTGACGTTCCGCGTGCATGACACCCGGAAGTCGTGGGAACCGGTCCCGATGTTCGGAAACCCCAACACCGAACGCAACGACGTTCTGCAGGGAGACGAGGACCATCCGTATTTCTGGGCCAAGGGCTCGTTCCAGGGCGTTGAGGACTACGGTTGGCACGGCGTGGACGTGAGCTACGGCACCGTCAGCCACGGCGACGACACGGGTTTCCTGCGGCAACTCCGCGTGCCGGGCAAGTTCGCGATTCCCGCCAATTGGCAGCAGGGCGTGGATGAGAAGTCGGCAGCGCGGGAGGGCAACGTCGCCTGCCTCCAGGTGGGCTCCGTGCGCGACAAGACCATTTCCGCCGACGGCATCGGGTTCTGGGGCGCCAGCCTGCCGACGACCGATGATGCCCAGATCGACCTGTCGCTGTGGGTCCGGGCCAAGAACGTCAAGGCCGCCAAGCCCGCCAGCAATTCCTCGGAGAAGATGGCGGGCAGGGAAAACGGCGGACTGTACGTGACCGTCCAGTTCACCGACGAGACCGGGCAGAACGCCAGCCGCCAGTACCTGGTCAGCGCGGACGACGGCCAGAAGGCCGCCGGAGAGGATTGGATCACCGGCGAGTATCTGTACAAGAACCTCAAGGCCATGGTCACCGCCCCCAAGGGCGCGCGATGGTTCCGGCTGGGTTTTGGCCTGCGCAATTGCACCGGATGGGTGGCGTTCAACGACATCGACATCCACACCAGGCCCGGCACGCCGGAAGCGGAAATCAAGCGCGTGCTGCCGATCGACCCCAAGCGGTTCACCTGGTCCGTGTGCGACCTGAGCTCGCTATTCAACCGCCCGCTGGCGGATGACGTGGACAACGACGGCAAGGGCGGATGGACCGACCAGGGCCCGACGATGGACATGCGCAACCTCCAGGCCGGCGACTACACCTGGAACGACGTGGCCTTCCGCGTGGCCAAGGGCAACGCGTGCTTCATCATGAAGAACAAAAACCGCCCCAGCGAGAACCTCCCCGCCGGCGGAAAGGTGGACCTCAAGGGCAAGGCCGATGTTCTGGCGTTCCTGCAAACCGGCGGCTGGATCAGCGCGGACGTGCAGCAGGCGACCTACATCGTCAACTACGACGACGGCACGAAGGTCGAAATCCCGGTGATTGGCGGAAAGAACATCATCGACTGGGTCGCCCCGCCCAGCCGGGCCGACGAGGTGAAGTACGACCCGGCCCTGGGGTTCATTATGCCCGCCACCAGCGTCGCCAGCCCGCAGTTCGTCCACGTGACCGTCTGGATGGTGCTCTGGAAAAATCCGCACCCGGACAAGCAAATCACCACGCTGGAAATCAAGGGCGCCAACGAAGGCGCTCCGGGCCTGATCGGGATCAGCCGAGGCGTCGCAAAATAACGCGACAAGAAAAAACGACCTCGCCGCGAATTTCGCGAATAACGCGAAAACGGATAGAAATATAAGAAGCGGCAAGAAAAGTCCCGGACGCGAAAACAGCAAAGAGAAATCTTGTTCTTGCCGTTCCGCTTGCGGCTTAGCATCTGTTTTGTTCGCGTGAACAAAAACGGATGCTAAGCCGCAAGCGAAACGGCAGGATCTTTTCATGCTTGTTTTCGCGTCCGGGCTGTTTCTTGCGATTGTTTCTAACTCAATCCGTTTCGCGTCATTCGCGAAATTCGCGGCAAAGTTTTTTTGTCTGCCGCGCGACCGCTACTTCTTGACCGCCTCGAAACTGACGGTGACCTTGACCGCGTCGCCGACGGCGGCGAGCATCTTGTCCATGCCGTAGTCGGATCGCTTGATCGTGAACTCGGTGAAGAATCCGATCCGTTGCGTGCCCTTGGGAAACTCGGCCTCCTTGCCGCCGCGAAGAGTGAACGTCACGGGCTTGGTCACGCCGTGCATCGTGAAATCCCCGGTCACCTCGTAAACGCCGTCCGCGTCGGAGGCCTTCTTGACCGACGTGCTTTTGAAGGTCATCTCGGGGAATTGTTTGACGTCGAAGAAGTCCTTGCTGCGCAGGTGTTCGTTGCGCTGGGGTTGGTTCGTGTCGATGCTGGTGGCCTTGATCGTCACCTCGAAGGTGGATTGCGTCGGGTCGCTCTTGTCGATCGCGCACTTGCCCGACACGTCGTTGAACCGCCCGGAGACCCAACTGATTCCCAGGTGCTCGATCTTGAACGTGGCCGACGTGTGCGCCGGATCGAGGACATAGCTGTCCGCCCCGCCGGCCGCCAAAGCTAACCCTGCCATCCCGATCGCGATAGCCAAACCTACAACCGCCGCCAAACGATGACCTGCCGACTCAACCATGTGCTGTCTCCTTATATTTGTGCAAGACCCAAACACGCCGGCGCCCGCCGGCCCGCCTCGACGACCCGGCGCCCGCGACCTTCGCGGGCCGGTCCATCCTGATTATAGCGCGCCGCAGGCCTGAAAAAGGGAACTGGCTCCGACTGTCCGCCGCGGCGGATTTGCAATCGGTGCCTGTCCCCTTTTTAGGCGTCCGCGAGACCGTCGCGCGTGGAAAAGGGTACACTCAACTTTTCCCTTCTTTGCACAAGGGTCACGAATCTTGTTAGATTCCTGCATCAAACACAGGTCCGCTCGACATGAACGGGGGAAAAGTAGAATGTCCCCTTTTCCTTCCATATAACAGCAAGAACTGCCTCTTCACTTCCGCCTTCTTCGGTTCGATTGTTCGAATGTTCGTCGGTTCGCTTTTTCCGCTTACGCCCGCAAAAACTGTATAATTAAACAAATGTCCGTTCCTCGCAACGCCATCTTGAACGAGCTTCGCCAAAAGGTCGCACAATTGCCGACCGGGCCCGGGGTCTACCTGTTCAAGAACGCCAAGGACGTGGTGCTGTACGTCGGCAAGGCCCTGAGCCTGCGCGGCCGCGTGGCGAGCTACTTTCAACCGTCGGCGGATCTGCTGGCCAGCCGCGGGCCTGAAATCGAACGCATGGTCCGCGACCTGGTCGTGGACGTGGACTACTTGGAATGCGACAGCGAGGTGGACGCGCTGTTGCGGGAGAGCCGGCTCATCAAGGACATTCAGCCGCGGTTCAACGCGGCATTGAAGGACGACAAGAGTTTCCCGTATCTCCAGATCACCACGGACGAGGATTTCGCCCGCGTCGCGATCACCCGCGAGCCGCGCCCCGAGGGCGTCAAACTGTACGGGCCTTTCGTGTCGGTGGCCGACCTGCGGGCGGCACTGCCGCTGATGCAGCGCGTGTTCAAGTTCCGCACGTGCAAGCTGGAAATCCGCGAGGACGATCCGTCCCGCCGGTTCTTCCGCCCGTGCATCCTCCACGCGATCAAGCAGTGCTCGGCCCCCTGCGCGGCCCTGGTCAGCCTGTACGACTACGAAGACCAGATCCGCCGCCTGCGGCAATTCCTGGAATCCAAGGGCACGCAGATCCGCCGCGAGCTGGTCGAGAACATGAAGGAGGCCGCCGGGCGGCTGGAGTTCGAAAAGGCCGCGCAACTGCGCGACGAACTCAAAGCGCTGGAGGGGTTGCAGGATCGCGGGCTGGTGCATGAGCACTTGCAGCCGGAGGTGTTCTTCATCGACCCCACCGATGGTCTGGCCCGCCTGGCCGAGGCGCTGGGAATGGCGGCGGCGCCGCGAACCATCGAGGGAATCGACATCGCCAACCTGGGCGGGCAGGAAACCACCGGGGCGCTGGTGAGCTTCATCGACGGCCGGCCGTTCAAGAGCGGCTACCGGCGATACCGGATCGAGACGGCGGCGGCCGGCGACGATTATGGTTCGATCCGCGAGGTGGTCGCCCGGCGGTATCGCCTCGCCGGAATGAGCCAGGAACTTTTCCCCGACATCATCCTGATCGACGGCGGAAAGGGTCAGCTCTCGGCCGCCATGCAGGCGTTCGACGAACTGGAATTCCGCCCGCCAATGATGATCTCGCTGGCCAAGCGCGAGGAGGAGATTCACCTGGCCTCGCGGGAAGAACCGCTTCG
>CAZYDC010000228.1:0-3436 GCA_964646065.1 uncultured Planctomycetaceae bacterium
ACACGGCATTTTCATGGTTTAGGGCGTCCGTTGGGCGGACAGGAATGTCTGCGGTGAATAGCGTCAGAACTTGCCCGCGAAAACCGGGTTGAACTTAATGAGAAAGCGAGCATGAAAAACAGGATGAAGGCTAGTGCGATCTTCCTGCTGGCCGCGGTGGTTCTGCTTTGCGGCTGCCTGGAAAAAAGCAGCAAGGCCCCGTCGGATAGCGAGAAGGTTTCGCCTCGGGTTTCGGCGTCTGCGCCGGCGACGGCGCCGACCTCCGCGCCCGCAGTCACCACTGCGCCCGCGCCAACTTCCGCCCCCGCGATCACCCGCGATTTGTATTTCGACTCGGACATCATGCCGGTGCTGGACCGCCTGGGCTGTTCCGCCGTCCAGTGCCACGGCACCAGTGCGGGCAAGGGCGGCCTGAAGTTCTCCTTGTTCGGGGCCCAGCCCCAGGCCGACTACGCCGCCCTCGCCAAAGACCCCAAGCATCCGTGGGTCAAACCCGCCGGCGATTCCTCCATCGCACTGGTCAAGGCCCTGCTCGAGCAGCCGCAGCACCAGGCCCAGTGGAAGCTCACCGCCGAGTCGCCCGAAATATGCCTGCTCAAAACGTGGGCCGCCCAAGGGGCCAAGTGGAAGAATGACAGCGCCCCGCAACTCAAGTCCATCGAACTTGTGCCCGCCCGCCTGGTGATGACCAAGGGCCAGTCGCACGCGTTCGGGGTCAAGGCCGTGTTCTCGGACGGTTCTTCCAAGGACGTCACCGCCGACGCCCTCTGCCGCTGCCTGGACACCCGCGTGGCCAAGGCGGCGCCTTGCGGCGGCGTGACGGCCGAGGATTACGGCGACAGCGCCGTGGTGGTCAGCTACCTTCGTCACTGGGCTCTCGGGCGGGTGCTGGTGCCCTGGCCGCAGCGGCCCGACTATTCCAGTTTCAAACCGTTCAACAAGATCGACGAACTGGTCCTGGCCAGGCTGAGCGAGTTGAACATCGAGCCTTCGCCGCTCTGCACGGACGAGGAATTCCTCCGCCGCGTGAGCCTGGACGTGATCGGCACCCTGCCGACGGCCGCCGAGGCCCGCGCGTTCCTGGCCAACCCCGACCCCGACAAGCGGGCCAAGCTCGTGGACCGCCTGATGCAGCGCCCCGAGTTCGCCGATTGCTGGTCGCTCAAGTGGGGCGACCTGCTGCGGATCAAGAGCGAGTACCCGGTCAACCTCTGGCCTAACGCGGTGCAGACGTACCATCATTGGCTGCGCGACTGCATCGCCCGGAACGTGCCGTACGACCAGTTCGTCCGCGACCTGCTGACCGCGACCGGCAGCGATTTCCGCTCTCCGCCGGCCAACTATTACCGCGCGGTCTCGCACAAGGATCCGCAGTCGCTGGCCGAGTCCACGGCGCTGCTGTTCATGGGCACGCGCCTGGAGTGCGCCCACTGCCACGCCCACCCCAGCGCCAATTGGACCCCCAAAGACAACCTGGCCATGGCGGCCTTCTTCGGCCAGGTGCAGTACAAGCTCACGCAGGAATGGAAGGAAGAGGTCGTTTACGTCAGCCCGCAGCAGTTCCTGTACGACCCCGCCGACACCAACCCCAAGACCCGCAAGCCGGTGCCCCCGAGGTTCCTGGGCTCGCCCAAGGGCGCGATCAACCTCTACAAGGAGAAGGACCTTCGCGTGCCCTTCGCCCGTTGGCTGACCGCGCCGGACAACCCGTATTTCGCCCGGAACATCGTCAACCGCGTCTGGTTCTGGCTGATGGGGCGGGGCATCATCCAGGAGCCCGACGACATCCGCCCGACCAATCCGCCGCAAAACCCCGAGCTGCTGGCTTACCTCGAAAGCGAACTGGTCTCGCACAAGTTCGACCTGCGGCACATCTATCGGCTGATCCTCACGTCGCGGACGTACCAGCTTTCGTGGCGGGCCGGGCCTTCGGGCCAGGGCGATGACGCGAATTTTTCGCACCGCCAGCCGCAGCGGTTGTCGGCGGAGCAACTGCTGGACGCCATCGGCCGGGTCACGGAGACTTCCGAACCGTTCAGAAGCCAGATCCCCGAGCCGTACACGGTGCTGCCGGACGGGTTCCGCGCCGGGCAGCTTTTCGACGGCAGCATCAGCGTGATGTTCCTGGAACTTTTCGGCAGGCCCACGCGCGACACCGCGTATGAATCCGAGCGCGACAATCAACCCTCGATGCGACAGGCCATGCACATGCTCAACTCGCTGCAAATCGAGGGCCGCCTGGGCGGCAGCCCGCGCCTGACGCGCCTGGCGAAAGAGAAGGATGCCCACGTCGTCGAGGAATTGTACCTGGCGGCGTTTTCGCGACTGCCCGCGGAGGCCGAAAAGGCCAAGGCCCTGGAGTATCTCGATCGGAACAAGAAGAACCGCACGCAGGCCATCCAGGACCTGCTCTGGGCGATCTTCAATACCAAGGAATTTCTTTTCAACCACTGAGGACGTTTATGATAAGCGATTTCCGACGTAGCATGGGCATCTTGCCCATGAGTATCACGGGCGTCCCGCCCGTGTCTTCGCTGTTGTCGTTGTTGTGCGAAAAAAAAGAAGCAGAAGCAGCAGAAGAAGAAGAAGCAACAAACCACGGGCAAGATGCCCGTGAGACTCATGGGCGGGACGCCCATGCTACGTCTTTCTGCACATTGAAAAGGTGAACCATGCCACGCGAACGGAAAAAATCGAATGATCGTCCGTGGGACGGCCTGACAAGGCGGCAGCTCTTCGGGGCGGGCGCGATTGGGCTGGTCAGCCTGTGCGTTCCCGACTGGTTGAAGCTCCTGGCCGCCAGCCCCAGCCCCGCGACCCAGCAGGCCGGCGGGCCCTCGGCCAAGGCGCGATCTGTGATCCTGCTGTGGATGGGCGGCGGGCCTTGCCACATCGACACCTTCGACCCCAAGCCCGGCGCCGGCGAGGATTACTGCGGGCCTCTGCGGCGGGACATCCCCACCAACGTTCCGGGCATGCGGCTCAACGAATCGCTGCCTCTGCTGGCCAAGCAGGCCGACAAGTTCTCGCTCCTTCGGGGCATGACGCATCCGTTTGGCGGGCACGAAACGGCGACCTACGCCATGCAGACCGGAACGCTGCCCAGCCCCGACCTGGTCTATCCGTCCATGGGCGCGGTGGTGGCCTTCAAACGCCAGGAACTGGGCACGCAGGGCACGCTGCCTCCGTACGTGACGGTGACCAGCGCGCTGGGGCGGTTCTCGGAGGCGGGCTTTCTTGGCCCGGCCTACCAGCCCTTCGCCACCGGCGGCGACGTGAAGGCCAAGGACTTCCGCCCCAACGGGCTGACGACCCCCTCCAACGTCAGCGCCGACCGCGTGCAGCAGCGGCGAGAATTGCTCGCCGCGCTGGACGCCATGGGCCACGAGATGGACAAGGAACCGCCGGTCCATGCGATGAACGAGTACCAGCAGAA
>CAZYDC010000228.1:3446-5978 GCA_964646065.1 uncultured Planctomycetaceae bacterium
AGACCTACCAACTCCTGCTGGGTGACGCGAAGAAGGCCTTCGACCTTTCGCTCGAAACCGACGCGATGCGCGACCGCTACGGGCGGACGAATTTCGGCCAATCGTGCCTGCTGGCCCGGCGGCTGGTGGAGAACGGCGTGCCGTTCGTCACGGTCAACTGGGGCGGATGGGACACGCACACCCTGCACTTCGAGCGGATGAAGGAAATGCTGCCCGTGCTGGACCAGGGGTTCTCCGTGCTGCTGGACGACCTGGCCAAGCGCGGCCTGCTGGGTTCCACGATCGTGGTCTGGGCGGGCGAGTTCGGCCGCACGCCCAAGGTGGTCAAAGACGCCCCGTTCATCGGCGGAAGGCACCACTTTCCCAACGCGTTCTCCAGCGTGGTCGCCGGCGGCGGATTCGCCGGCGGAAAGGTCGTCGGAGTCACCGATGGCAGGGGCGAGAAAGTCCTCCAGCGCCCCGTGTATCCGTGGGATCTCTCAGCCAGCATATATAAATTGATGGGCATCGACCCCAACGGCCGCCTGCCGCATCCGCAAGGACGCGTGGTCTACGTCTCGCCCCCCTCGCCCGGCGGAACAAAATTCCCCGGCGGCGGAATGCTCAAGGAAATCATGTGAGAAACGCTCCGAAAATGTGGGACGGGTGTTTTCCCCGTGCGAGCTGCGATATGTCTTGCGGTAATCCCAACAGCGCCGACAAGCAAGCTGGACATTATGTCGGCTTGCCTGTCGGCGCTGTAGAACCTTCGGCGAAGAAAATCCCTGGTAATCAGAAAGCTGTTGACAAAAAGGGCAACAACCGAAGCACGGGGATTTCACGAGCTATGGCGTTGACCGTTTCCGCATTGTCGCTCTTGGCGGCTCTGGCGTTTGCAACCGGGGCTTCGCTGACGCCTTCGCTCGCGCCCTCGTCCATGCCCTCGACAAGGCCTGCCGGTTTGGGCGCGTCCACGCGACCTTCCGCCGGGTCCACAACGAAGCCGACCTCGAAAGCCACAACCCGGCCGACAACCCGACCGACCAGCAGACCCACAAGCCGGCCGACATCAAGACCCACCAGCAGGCCCGCCGCTGCGAAGCCTAAGAAGGCACCCAGGCGGGGCATCGTCGCCGAGCCGGGCGTGCCGCACATCGATTACGCCTTTCCGCCGGGCGGGCGGCAGGGCGCGACGCTCAAGCTGGAGATTCACGGCGACGAACTCGAACAGGTGAGCGCCGTGTGCTTCAGCGGCTCGGGGGTCGATGGCAAGATCGCGCAGGCCAATGAGGACGGCGTGATCGCGACAATTCACATTTCGCCTGACGCCTCGCCGGGCCCGCACGACATGCGGATTGTGCGAACGACCGGCGTGTCCAACCGGTTCCGCTTTTTTGTCGGACAGATTCCCGAGGTCAACGCCGTCATGCCGCGGGCCAAGGATTTTGTGCAGGCGCTGCCGGCCTTGCCGGTGACGGTCAACGGTTGGGTCCTGTCGGCCCAGACGCACGCGTTCAACTTTTCCGCCAAGGCCGGGCAGAAGCTCGTCCTGCGGGTGCAGTCGCAGGAGATCATCCCGCTGATGGCCGACGCGGTTCCGGGCTGGGCTCAGATGATCCTGACGCTGTTCGATCCCGACGGCAAGGAACTGGCCTACCTCGACGACGCCGGAATCCATCCGGACCCCGTGCTGATTCAGGACATTTCGCGCGACGGCCTGTATCGGGTCGAAATCCGCGATGCGCTTTATCGCGGCAGGCCGAACTTTCTGTACCGCCTCTCGATCGGCGAACTGCCGTACCTGACGAGCATTTTCCCGCTGGGCGGGGTCGCCGCCCAGCCGGGGCGCATCGAGCTTTTCGGCGCCAACCTGCCGGCGAACGCTCTGACGGTGACACCGCCCGACGCAAGCCGCGGCTGGATGCCCGTCGAAGTCAAAAGCACTTTGGCGTCCAATTGGCTGCCTTACCAGGTCGAGCGGATCGCCGCGACGCCCGTTTCGAGCGCCGCCACGACACAGCCGGCCCGCGTGACGGTGCCCGCCGTCCTTGACGGCCGCATCACCCGCGCCGGCCAGGAAGACGTGTTCGCGTTCCATGCTGAGGCCAAGAAGGAGCTGGTGTTCGAGGTCTTCGCCCGGCGGCTGGACTCGCCGCTGGATTCCGTCTTGACCGTGACCGACGCCAAGGGCGGGCGCCTCGGGCAGAATGACGATTACGTGGACGAACGGTTCCCGCTGGTGACGCACCAGGCGGACTCGCGGCTGTCGGTGAGGTTCACCGCGGCGGGCGATTACCTGGTTCACCTGGCCGACGCCCAGGGCAAGTTCGGCCCCGACTACGCCTACCGCCTGGTGATTTCGCCGCCCCGGCCTGACTTCGCGCTGATGGTCCTGCCGGACAATCCGCGCATCGCGCCGGGCGACCAGGCCGTGCTGAGCGTCCACGCGATCCGCCGCGACGGGTTCGACGGCGAGATTCGCCTGACGGTCGAGGGGCTGCCGCCGGGCTTTACGTCGCCACCCGGCCCATGAAAGTCACTCCCCTGCCGATG
>CAZYDC010000228.1:5988-8093 GCA_964646065.1 uncultured Planctomycetaceae bacterium
AGATTCGCCTGGCGCTCAAGAACCTGCCGCCGGGCTTCACCGCCGCCGGCGCGACGGTCGGCCCCAAAGAAACCGACGCCCGCTTCACGATCACCTCGCCGCCGGACGCCAAGCCCGGCCAGATTTTGCGCCCCACGCTCGAAGGGCGGGCGACCATCGATGGACGCGAGGTCGTTCGCGAGGCGCTGCCGGCCGAGCAGCTCATGCAGGCGTTCAGCTACATTTACCGCATTCCGACCGAGGAGTTCCTGCTTCAGGTGCTCCCGCCGCCCGCGTTCGTGCTGTCCGCCGCCGGCCCCGGCGGGGCCTTGGAAGTGCCGCAGGGCGGCGAGGTCAAGCTGACCGTGAAGGTGCGGCGAAAAGAGAAGATGTCCGGGTCGATCGGGCTTACGCTCGACCAGCCGGCGCCCCGCGGCCTGAGCTTGCGATACGCCCCGATTCCGCCCGACAAGGACCAGGCCGAGGTCGTGCTGCAAGTGTCGCGGCAGGCCCCGGCCGGCAGGACCCTGTACGCGATTGTCGTCGGAACGAGTCGAAGCAGCGGCACCGCTGTCGTCAAGTACGCCCAGGCCGTCGCCATTAAGGTCACGCCCGGCGCGACCAGCCAACCGGCGACCAGGCCTTCCACCAGACCGGCGACGATGCCTGCAAGCGGGCCCGCAACGAAACCTTCCACCCAACCGGCCACCAGGCCGGCGGGAGCTACGTAAGGGTGGCATGGCGACGTTGTTGGTCGCCATGTCTTGTGGCACCCCCAAGTCCGCTTGGGGGTGTCTGGCGAGGTCCGGGCGACCGGGACACCCCCAAGCGGACTTGGGGCTGCCACCCGACATGGCGGCAAACAACGCCACCCTGCCACAGTTGTGTTGTTATAGGTAGTGAAGCAAAAGGAGTAAGCATGGATCCTGTTGTCCAAGTACACCAGCGCAAGTCCGGCGCGATGACGGAGCTTTACATCACCGCGCGCCCGCAGGTGGCCGCCGACGTACAGACCCAGGCGGACACGCTGCTCCGTGCCGTCGCCGACGTGCTGCGACAACACGGCGCCCACGTCCTGCAGGAACGCATCTTCGCCGACCCCGCCGCCATGGAGACCCTCTCCAAGACGCGGGCCCGGACCTTCGCGGATTTCGTCAACGGCGTCGAGCCCACCTACCTGTCCGTGCCGCCTAATTCGCTGGGCCCGGTTTCGGGCGTGCTGGTCCACGCGCTGGCCGGTTGCGGCAAGCCCGAAGTCCTGTCCATCGCCGGCAAGCCTAGCGGCCGGCGGGTGCCGATGGGCTCATGGACCTATCTAATCGGCTGCAACCTTCAGTCCGACGTTACGCAACCGCCGGCGGGGCAGGCGCGGGCCATGCTCGACAAGGCCGAGGCCCTGCTGTCCGAGGCGGGCGGCACGCTGGCCAACGTTTCGCGGACCTGGATGTGGCTGGGCAACATCCTGGACTGGTACGACGATTTCAATCGCGTCCGCAACGAGTTGTTCAAGGCCCGCGGTCTGCTGCGCGAGGGCGGGGCGGGGACGCTGCCGGCCAGCACGGGCATCGGCATCGGACCGTGGGGGCAGCGATGCTGCACCATGGACTTCTGCGCGGTCCTGGGCGACCAGAAGCCCCGGTTCCTGCTGGCCGGGGGCAACCAGGACGCGGCCAGCAAGTACAATTCCGCCTTCTCGCGAGCGGCCGTCTCGGCAACGCCCGCCGGCAAGACCGTGTATGTTTCGGGCACGGCCGCCATCGACGCCGCCGGACAGACCACGCACCTCGGCGACATCCAGGGGCAGATCGCGGACACTATCGCCAACGTCAACGCCGTCCTGCGGAACGCCTCGTGCGAGCCCGACGACGTCGTCTCCGCCGTCGCCTACTGCAAGACGCCGCAAGTCGAGCGGGCCTTCCGCGACGGCTGGGGCGCCCTCCTTCGCGGCCCCTACGTCGTCGCCATCGCCGACGTCTGCCGCGAGAACCTGCTCTTTGAAGTCGAAGCCACGGCGATAGCAAAAACGTAGAGCATGGCGCATAGGGCGTAGAGCGTAACGGCGAAGAAAAAGAAAGAGCCCGCGGGACCGTTTGATCCACGCGGGCTCTTTGCTTTTGTCGCTTCTT
>CAZYDC010000229.1:0-8064 GCA_964646065.1 uncultured Planctomycetaceae bacterium
TCAACGCCGACGCGAAGGAAGCCGTCTCGTTCGCGATTCTCGCCGCCACGACCTATCTGGGTTTGCCGGGCAATGTACCCAAGGCGACGGGCGCCAAACGTCGCGTGGTGCTCGGAAAAATCGTTCCGGGGAAACAACGCGCGATGACATACCCCGTAGCACGGGCGTCTCGCCCGTGAGTCACATGGGCAAGATGCCCATGCTCCGCGGTTTTTACACGGGCGGGACGCCCGTGAGACTCATGGGCAAGATGCCCATGCTACGTCTTGGTTATCCCTGGTCGCACTGCCTGAACGCCGCGCGAAGGGCCTCGATGGCATCGCCCTTGGGGGCAAATTCGTGCGCGACGTAACCGCTGAATGGAGTCCCGGCGATGGCCCGGCAGATGCCCGTGTAGTTCAGTTCCTGCGTGTCGTCCATGTCGTTGCGCCCGGGGTTGCCGGCCGTGTGAAAGTGGCCGATCCACTGGATGTTGTCGCGGAGGGTTCGGATGATGTCGCCTTCCATGATCTGCATGTGGTAGATGTCGTAGAGCAACTTGACGGCCGGGGAGCCAACCTTTTCGCAAACGGCGACGCCCCATGCCGTGTGGTCGGCCTGGTAGCCTTTATGGTCCACCTTCGAGTTCAGCAGTTCCAGGTTCAGCGTGACGCCTTTCTGCCGGGCGTAGGGCGCGACCTTCTTCAGCCCGGCGGCCGTGAACTCGATGCCCTCGGCGTCGGTCAGTCCCGGCCGGCGGTCGCCGCTGAAGCAGATCAGGTTCGCAATGCCCTGCTGCACGGCGATGTCGATGGCGCAGGGAATCTCCTGTTCAGCCTTGGCGTGGTTGGCCGGGTCGTTCAGGCCGATCCATGGCCCCGACATGCTGGCCACGGCGAGTTTATGCTTGTGGGCCAGATCGACCACGCTCCGCAGGGAATCGTCCCAGCCCCAGAATTCCACGGCGGCAAAGCCGATCTTCGCCAGGGCGGGGATCAGCGTTTCGGGTTTCACCGATTGGTACATCGGCAGGCACAATGATTGTTTGACTCGCACGGTATGCTCCTTATTGTCGATGGTAGAGTAGCGTTTTTGCGGCGGGAAGCAACCCCAAGTTTGCCGTATATGCTTGCGGCCGACTGGAGATTTTCCGAGAATTGCCGCGACGTAATGGAAGGCAACATGATCAAGGATCGATCCAGGCTGACAACCGAGAAGCGAAACCCCGCCAGCGCCAACATCGATAGTCTCGATACGCTGTCGATGGTGCGAGTCATCAATTCCCAGGACGCCAAGGTGGCCGCGGCGGTGGGGCGGGTCTCGCGCGAAATCGCGGCGGCCGTCGACGCTGTCGCCGAGGCGTTCGCGCGGGGCGGCAGGCTGTTCTACGTGGGGGCCGGCACCAGCGGGCGGCTGGGCGTGCTGGACGCCAGCGAGTGTCCGCCGACCTTCGGCGTACGGCGGACGCTGGTGCAGGGCATCATCGCCGGCGGGCGACGCGCGCTGGTGCGGTCCATCGAAGGGGCGGAGGACGACCCGGCGCAGGGGGTTGCGGAAATCGATCGCCGCCGCGTGGGCAAGAAGGACGTGGTGATCGGGATCGCCGCGTGCGGCCTGACGCCGTTCGTTCGCGGCGCGGTCGCCCGAGCGAGGGCTCGCGGCGCGGTCACGGGCTTCGTTACCTGCGCGCCGGAAGCGCGAAAGTCGATCCGCGCGGACATCATCATCAACCCGGTTGTCGGGCCGGAGGTCGTCACCGGCTCGACCCGCATGAAGGCCGGCACGGCGACCAAGCTTGTCCTGAACACGCTCACGACGGCCGCCATGATTCGTATTGGAAAAGTTTACGGCAACCTCATGGTCGATCTCCGCGCCACCAACTCCAAACTTCGCGACCGCTCCGAGCGGATCGTCATCGCCGCCGCCGGCAGCGCGGGCGCGAAACTTTCCCGCCCGCGCGCCCGCAAACTGCTGGCCGCCGCCGGCGGCAGCGCCAAGCTGGCCATCCTGATGCACCTTCGCGGGATCGATGCCATCTCCGCTCGAAAGCTCCTGCGATCCGTTGGAGGCTCGTTGCGAAGGGCGATGCAATGACCGTCTCACCGCCTCCGCCCACTGCGCCTGATAAGGACATCGTTCCCAAAAAGTGGGCATGGCTCGAGGTGTTCACGACCTGGCGCATGCTGGTCGTGGCGATGATGGGCTTCGCCTCCGGCCTGCCGATGGCGCTGACCGGAACCGCGATGCAGGCCTGGTTGGTCAAGGAAGGATTCAACGTCGAGAAGATCGGGTGGCTCGGGCTGGTGGCGCTGCCGTACTCGCTGAAATTCCTGTGGTCTCCGCTGATGGACCGCTACGTTCCGCCCATGCTGGGCCGGCGGCGCGGATGGGTTTTGCTCTGCCAGTTGGCCCTGATTGTCGTGATCCTTGGGATGGCCGCGACGGGTTTCCAGGGCGGCCTGACGCTGGCCGCGGTGCTGCTGACCTGCATCGCGTTCTGCAGCGCCAGCCAGGACATCGCCATCGACGCGTACCGCACCGACCTGCTGACGCCGGTGGAAACGGGCGCCGGATCGGCCGCGGCGATCATGGGCTGGCGGGTCGGGTTTATCTTTTCCGGGGCGGTCGCGCTGATGCTGGCGGACAAATTCGGCTCATGGCAGGGCGTGTACGCACTGATGGCGGGCTGCATGGGCGTGACGCTGATCGCCGGGTTCCTGGCGCCCGAGCCTGAAACGAAAGTCAAACCTCCCCAGACGTTCCAGCAGGCCGTGGTCCTTCCTTTCCGTGAGTTCCTGTGGCGTCGCGGGGCCTGGCAGATGCTGCTGTTCATCCTGATCTATAAACTGGATTGGGCGATGGTTTACTGGGCCTCGACCCCGTTCGTGCAGAAAACGCTTGGATTTCGGCAAGCGGAGATCGGCGCGGCCAACGGGATCGGAATGGCGGTGACCATTGCCGGAGCCGTCGTGGGCGGATCGCTCCTGACGATGATCGGCATGAGGCGTGCGCTGTGGACTTTCGGCATCCTGCAGGGCCTTGCCGGGGCGTCCTACGCGACGCTGGCGCTGATCGGCAAGAGCTACGCAATGTTCGCGACGGCGGTGTGCGTCGAGAACTTCTGCTCCGGCATGGCCACGGCCGCCTTTACCGGGTTCCTCATGGTTCTGTGCGACAAGCGTTTCACGGCCACGCAGTACGCGCTCTTGAGCAGTCTCTTTGCGCTATCGCGGACGCTCATCAGCGTTCCGGCGGGGTGGTTCACCCAGAATGTGCTTCATGTGACAACGGACGGTAGGGCCTGGGCCATCTTCTTCGTCTGCTCCATCCTGGTGTCTGTGCCCGGCCTGCTGTTGCTTTTGAAGTTCCGCACCTGGCAGATGCCACAGTTCGTTTCCGCCGGGGAGACCCAGAAATAAGGGCGGCGTGCCATGACGGGTGCCATGCCCAAGTCTGCGCGGGCATGTGCGCGCGACCAAGACATGCCCGCGCAGACTTGGGCATGGCACCCAACTTGGGCACGGCGCCCATCAATCGATGATAGACGCAACCTTACGGTTGCTGCGCCCCGTAATACGTTTCCACCGGCACGGGCAGCAGCGAGCGGATGTGGCGGGCGATGGTGTCGAGTTCGGTATTGCCCAGCGGCTTGACCTCCGGCGAGGCCGGCTCGCGGGCCACCGTGTGGACCTGGATCAGCTTGATTCCGCCGCCCGATTTGAGGATCGCCGCGATGTGGTCGCAGTAGGCGAGGATTTCCTTTTCCGGCGTCGGCAGGCCGCCCAGGCGGCAGAACAGGCTCTGGATGACGATCTGCCGGCCTTTGGCAATCGCGGCGATGCCGCGCAGAATGTGGTCGAGGCCCACACGCGGGTAGGGGTGGTTCACGCGGAAGAAATACTCCTCGGTACCCGCGTCGAGCTTGGCCCAGATTTCGCTATTGCAGCCGTCGAGCACCGGCAGGGCGCGCTGGACCTGCGGCTGGTCGAACTGCGTGGCGTTGGTGATGACCACCAGTTTGACTTCCGGCCCGGCGGCCAGGCGGAGCACGTCGGCCCCGATCGTAACCGCTTGGTCGAATTGGGGTACGATGGTCGGCTCGCCGTCGCCGCTGAAGGCGATGTCATTGATCCGCCGCAACTCGGTGGGCGTGGCCGCAAAACGGGGGTCGTTCCAGATTCGCCCGGTGGTTGCCTCGTCCAGAACCTCCAGCAACTCCGTCCGCAGCATGTGCAGGTCCAGGCTGTGAAGCTCGCGACGCGTGCGGCGGTCAACCTGGCAGTACGCGCAGGCGAACGTGCATCGTTTGTCGGGGTTGAGGTTCACGCCGATGCTCAGCCCCTTGCTCCGCCGCGCGATCACCGGGTAGACATAGCGGCATTGCCGCCACTGGCGGCGATGGTCGCGGACAATCGAAAGGTCGCCGATCGGTGGGTTCTCGCTCATTACAACAGTCTAGCCCGGGCGGCCGTGAAAAACCAGAACCCCCAATGGAAACACGAATGGCACGAATAACGAGACGAACCGCGCGATGAAATCACTCACTTCGCGCCGTTCGCGGCCGTAATTCGTGCCATTGGTGGTATGTTGTTCCAACCGAACAGCGCGGGCGGGCCAGGGCTACGCCACGATCTTGGTGATCTTGACCTGGACGTAGTGCTGACGGTGGCCGGTCTTGCTGCGGCTGTGCTTGCGGCGGCGCCAGTAGTACGAATGCGTCTTGATGCCCTTGAGGTCGGGATTGAGGATCTCCGCGGTGACCTTGGCGCTGCTGACCAGCGGGGTGCCGACCTGGATGTTGCCCTCGCTGCTGACCAGCAGCACGCGCGAGAACTCCAGTTCCTTGGCGTCCTCGGCGAGGTCGCGCAAGTCCACTTCCACCACGTCGCCTTCGCTCACGCGGAACTGCTGACTGCTGTCTTCGATTATCGCGTACACGTCATAACTCCTTGAGTCTTAGGGAAACGAACCATTATGATGCTTTCGCCGCCAATGTCAAGCCCGTATTTCCCGATTTTTTGATAAAGGGAGGGACTTACTACACAGAGACGCAGAGGGACAGAGAAAAGCCAACAGATAGTTGAGGCGAGTAACAGACTGAATTTCTTATCTGGTCATCTTTCTGTAGTTCTCTGTCTCTCTGCGTCTCTGTGTCGCACTTTGCCCGATGAAAGCTCACTTGCCCAACTCGGCCAGCACGGCGGCCGAGGCGATGGCGCCGTTGTGGAACTGCTCCAGGCGGAACCGTTCGTTGGGCGAGTGCAGGCGGTCGTCCGGCAGGCCGAAGCCCATCATGACGGCCTCCTGAGCGAGCAACCGCTGGAACATCTCGGCCACGGGCACCGACGCTCCGCAGCGGATCATGGCCGCCTCGGCCCCGAACGCGAACTTCAGCGCGTTTCGCGCCGCCCGCATGGCCGGCGAATCCGTCTTGAGCAGCACCGGGCGATTGAGCGAGCCGACCTCCAACTTGCTCTTCATGCCCTTGGGCGTGCGGATGCGGATGTACTTCTCCAGCGCGCCGGCGATCTTGATCGGGTCCTGGTTGGGCACGGTTCGGATCGAAATTTTCGCGCTGGCCCGCGCGGGAATGATCGTCTTTCCGCCGGGGCCGGTGTAGCCGCCGATCATGCCGTTCATGTCCAGCGTGGGCCTGGCCCAGAGGCGCTCCAGCACGGTGAACCCTTTTTCGCCTCCGCCCAGGAAATCCACGCCCAGCGACCGGGCGTACTGGGGCTCATCGAAGGGTAGTGTTTTCCAGGACTCGCGCTGGGCGTCAGACAGCGGCAGCACGTTATCGTAGAAACCTTCGAGCATGATTCGCCCGTCGGCGTCGTGCAGGCCCGCGATCATCTCGGCAAGCACGTGAATGGGGTTTCGCAAGGCGCCGCCGTTGAGGCCGCTATGCACGTCATGGTCGGCTTCCTCGACGATCAGTTCGTAATGACTCACGCCGCGAAGGGCATAGGTGATCGCGGGCGCGCCCGGGGCGAAAAACTCGCTGTCGCTGACGAGCGTGGCGTCGGCCTTGAGTTCGGCCGCGTGCGTGCGGATGAACTCCTCCAGCGTCGGCGAGCCGATCTCTTCCTCGCCCTCGAGAAGGAGCGTAAGGTTGACCGGCAGCGGCGTGCCGGTGCGCACGTAGGCCTCCAGGGCCATCAGGTGCGTGAACAGTTGGCCTTTGTCGTCGTTGGCGCCGCGGGCGTAGATCGCGCCGTCGCGCACGACAGGCTCGAACGGGGGTGATTCCCACAGTTCCAGCGGCTCGGGCGGCTGGACGTCGTAGTGGCCGTAGATCAATACGGTGGGGGCCGACGGCGAGGCGTGGGCTTTGCCAAACACCACCGGCTGACCAGTTCCAGTGGGCAGGTTGACCTGTACGATCTTCGCCTGGACGCCCAGGTCGGTCAGGAACTTGGCGAGCCACTGCGCGGCCTTGAGGCACTGGCCGTCGTTGCGGTTGGCGATGCTCGGGATGCGGACCAGCTCAAAAAACTTGTCCAGATTCTGCTGGCGATGAGAGTCCAGGTACTGCCTTACCGCTTGGGGAAGCATGGATGTCCTCATTTACGATTGACGATTTACGATTTACGATTGACAGAATCATACCCTTGCCGCGCGGAGGATGCTACTTCCTCCAATCGAAAATCGTCCATCGTAAATCGTCAATGGCCTACCTTCTCCAGAACTGCCACCACTTTTTGGTGGCGACCCAGTCGTCGCGGTTGATCCGCCTGGCCATGGAGGGCAGGGCGGGCAGTTTGGCCTTCATGTCCATGAGCCGCTGGCGGGCGAACTTCTCGGGGTGCTGGGCAAACGTCTGCCGCGAAGGCTCGGTGAAAAAACCGGTCGAGGGCGGCAGTTCGTTGTCGCCGTAAAACTTGAGCGCCTCGGCCAGGCAGAGCGCCGCCTGGTAGCTGGCCCGGCGCGACACGGCCGGCGTATCCCGCGAGGCCGCCGACTCCACGAGCATATAAAACAGGCTCAGCCATTGGGCCACGTCGATGATCTCGCTGGGCGATCCGGTGGGGTTGATGGTTTCGGACTTCGCCCCTTGCGGGCCCAGCGGGCGATCCACGAGAAACTCGAACGTCTGCTCGGCAGAGCAGTTCTTGCACTTAGCCTTGAGGGTCAACCGGTGATGCTTGTCGGGCTGCCCTGTTTCGGCCGCCACCCAGGGCCCCTTGGAACACGCCGCGCAAGCGTGAACCATCATGTAATACCGCACCTCGTTAAGAGTGCGGGCATGGAGCGGGGCGTCGGACATGGTTTCCTCAGAGACGGGGTCAGTTGCCCCCGCCTCCGGATTTGGGCGCGTTCTGCGTCATGAACTGCATCATCTTTGTGGCGGCTGGGCCAAGGATTTCCTTGGTGAACTGGGCTGCCTTCGCCTCGAAGTTCGCCTTGGTGATCGATCCGTTGGTCAGGCCGGCCGTCAGAGCGGCCGCGAATTTGTCTTGCGCTGTTACCACATCCGACAAAAGTGGAAGCGCGGACTTCAATGTCTTTGACATCTCATATTTCCATCCATTGGGCGTACCGACGTACAAATCCGGCTGTTTTCCACCTTTCCCGGTAGGGTAAACATAAACTCCTTCGGGCGTCTCCTCCCAGGCCGTCTTGGTCATATCCGGGTTGGTTAATCCATCCGTCAGGTTAGGGGTCTTGAGTGTCGCATCCACCGCCGGGGGAACCTGAATCCCTTTTGACTTTATCAGGACCTTGAGCTTGGCAATATTGGCGCCGACTTTCAAAGAAGTTGCCACAAATGGCGCCATGGCGGCCGCACATTCGGCCGTCATGTACTGCGCGGGAACCTCGGTTGGTTTTGCCATTATGGCTTGGTTCATCTTCACGATGACTTCGGTGATCTCCTCGATGGTCTTGTCGGAGGGCTTGTTGCCAGTTCCGGTGGCCGGTGTGGAGGGCGCGGATTCCGGCGTCACAGGTTTGGTGGTCGAGGTTCCAGGGCCTTTGTTCGGCGTGGTTGGGGTGGTTGAGATACCCTCTATGTTGGCGGCGGCGGAGATCTTCCGTTGGTCTTTGAGGATGCCGCTATCGGCGGGCACTTGCGCGATGGTCGGC
>CAZYDC010000230.1:0-8054 GCA_964646065.1 uncultured Planctomycetaceae bacterium
ATTCCATTGAGTTGCAATCTGCGTTCGCACATATTCTATGCAATTTCGTAATGCCGAAGGATCGGTGTTGCCGCCGGAGAACTGGCTGTATATGTCGGATATCGAAATGGCTTGAGGATTGGAAAATCGGCCCATGTTTTTCTTGTGACGCGCAAGCGTTTGGGCTTGGACCATGAAATTTGGATGCGTAACAATGAGATAATCAAGCGAAGCCGTAAGATTTCGAAGATCACGAACGGTAAACGTCGATCCCTGCCCCAATGTGCTTTGGACGGAGATCGTCCCGTTCATCTGCGCCACGATGTCTCGGCAGATGCTCAGGCCCAGGCCGTGGCCACCGGTCTCGCCGTCGCCCGAACTCTTGGTGGTGAAGAACGGCTGAAAGATTTTTTCGAGGTTCTGGGGCGAAATGCCGATCCCGTTGTCTGTGACGCGGATCTCCACACCGTTTTTCTTGCGGGCGGAAACCGCGATTCGGTTATCGCCGCTCGGATTGGCCAGCACGGCGGCGCGGGCATTGATGAGCAGGTTCAGCAGCACTTGCTGCAATTCGACGCTTCGGGCCTTGACCGTCAGGCCAGGCGGCACATCCACCGACATCGTAATGCAGTCCTTGGCCGGGTCGCGGACCATCGCCACACGGGTTTGTTCGACCACGTCCGCGACATTCACCAGCGTCACGTCCTGCCCGGTCTGCGTCATGCCCATCAGCGCCTTGCATATCTGCGAGGCCCGCTCGCCGCCGCTGGCGGCCTTGTCGATTGCCTTTTCGGCCAGCTTGGGATTGCTCTGGGCCATCTGGGCGTAGTTGACGATCGGCGTCAGGATGTTGTTGAACTCATGGGCGACCATGGCGGTCATTGTGCCCACGGCGGCCAATCGCTGGGCGTGCCGAAGCTGCTGCCGAAGCGACTGCACTTCCGACTCCAACCGGTCCAACTGTTCCTGATGTGAAACTTCGGTCGCTTTGTCGATCATCAAACCATTCCTCTTGCGAAATAAGACGGTGACGATACAACTAACGGAACTACGCGTAACACTGTATGTGAATCTAGGTGATTCACTGATTCGGGCCTAGGTGATTCACTTATTCGGAGATAGGTGTTTCACTTGATATATCGGCGAAGTTACGAGGAAACTTGAAGATGACTCCTGACGCGATGCTTTCGGCCTTACTGGAACTGGCGCAGAGCCTGAATATCACGGTGCGGACGATGCCCTCGGGGCTGGACGGCCAGCACGCGGGCGGGTCGCTCGTGCGCCTGCGCGGCAAGGAAATTATTTTTCTGGACGGATACTCCGACACGGCCGATCAGGTGTCCGCGCTGGCCTCCGCGCTCAAAGGTCGCGCCGACCTGGAAAACCGATTCCTGCCGCCCGAAGTTCGCGAGGCGCTGGACAAGGCGTAGCGGGTGCGCGAACTATGAAATGACGGATCGGGGTGCCATGCCCAAGTCTGCGCGGGCATGTGAACGCCTCGCGATCATGCCCGCGCGGACTTGGGCATGGCACCCGCAACACTGGCAATTCTCACCTTGCGGCAGTATCATGTGCGCATGAACGTAAAGTCACACGGTGTGGACCTGGTGTCGTGCGCCCGTCTGGCGGAGTCGATCGAGCGCCACGGTCAGCGGTTCCTGGACCGCGTGTTCACCGAGGCGGAGCAGGCGTACTGTGGCGGAAAAAAACGCGAGATCGAGCATTACGCCGGGCGGTTCGCCGCCAAGGAAGCCGTGCTCAAGGTTCTGGGCACCGGCTGGCGAAACGGAATCAACTGGACGGACATCGAGGTTCGCAACCAGCCCTCGGGACAGCCCAAGGTTTCGCTCAGCGGACGCTGCCGCGAGATCGCCGACGAACTGGGTTTGGAGAGCATCGTGATTTCCATCAGCCACACCGACACGCACGCTATTGCCTCCGCCATCGGCCTGGCGGTCTCCACCGGCGGAGCGTTGGGAATCGGAAACTGAGAAGACAACGGCGTAACCGGTAATCAGTAATCAGTAATCGGTAAATAAAACAAAAACGCCGCTCCGCCTGTCCGATTACCGATTACCGGTTACTGATTACGCCGTTGAATGAGCAGACGATACGCCCGGATGACGACAAAACCACTAACCATCTTCATCTCCGCCGCTGAAGCCAGCGGCGATTATCATGCCGCGAACCTGATGCGCGCGATACGGCGGCGAGCGAACCACGGGGTCGCCGGACCCGCGCGGGACGTGAAGTTCGTCGGCGCCGCGGGGCCTCGCATGGCGGCCGAAGGCTGCGAAGTGGTCGCCGACCTGACGCAAGACGCCTCAATGGTCGGCGGGCCTTTCCTCCGCCTGGGACATTATTATCGCGCGGTGCGGCGGCTCCAGCGGGCGATTCGCGAAGTGAAACCGGACGTGGTGGTGCCTGTGGACTCGCCGGCATTGAACTGGCATCTGGCGAAAACCGCGCGGCAATTGGGCGTGCCCGTCGTGTACTACATCGCGCCGCAGGTCTGGGCCTGGGCGCCTTGGCGCGTCCGCAAACTGGCCCGGCTGACCAACGCGGTGGCCTGCATTCTGCCCTTCGAGGAAGAGTACCTTCGCAGTCGCGGCGTGAACGCCACCTACGTCGGCCATCCGCTGTTTGACGATCTCGGCAAACAGCCGCGCGGCGAGGGCCTGCCCGATCTTTGCGACGCCTGGGCCAACGGCACGTGGCGCGTCGCCTTTGTACCGGGCAGTCGCCCCGCCGAGATTCGCGGACACAGCCCAGCCATGTTCCAACTCGCACAGACGATCCGCCGACGCTGGCCTCAATCGACGTGCATCTTCACCGCCAACGACCCGGCGGCGGCCAAGGCGATTCTGGACGCCTGCGGTCGCGATTCGTTCAAACCGTACGACCCGGTCTCTAAGAGCGAGACCGTGACGAGCGGCGACATCTTCCTTGCGGTCGGCCGGACGCGCGAGGTGCTGGCCCAATCTCACTTCGGCGTGGTCAAGAGCGGCACGGTAACGCTGGAGGCGGCGTGGTTCGGCCTGCCGATGGTGATCGTCTATCGCACGGGACTTTTGATGGGGGCCTTGCGCCGCACGCTGGGCCGCTGCCGCGCGCTCATGCCGACCCCGCACCTGTCGCTGGTCAATATCCTCGCCAGGCAAACCCTCGTGGAAGAATTAATGCCGTGGCATGGCAACTACCTCCAGTTAGAAGACACGGTCCTGCGCGAGATGGACGACCTGGGCCACCTGTGCGAACTTCGAGCGTCTCTCATGGAATTGGTCAAGCCCTTGCAGGCAAAAGGAGAGGCGCATATTGAAGCAAACGGGGGGACGCGCTCGTCGACCGCAAACTACGCAGCCGCCTTGGTACTCAAATTCAACACACCTCTACCCTCCTAGTTGCACAAATCATGCCAAAGTTGTGCTTCTTTTGAGTATTTTCGGCCCAAGTTGGCAATTAGTTATATAATAAGGTGTTACGCCTCACAGTAAAAACGGTGCTGGTGGCACATTGGCTTGCGGCAAAGCCCTATGTGGGTTATTTACACCGGCAATAGGGTAATTACCTGAGTAATTTTACCCATATTTCGTGACCTAATCTATATCAGTCGCCGCCGGCAAGCCCAACCACGGCAAACCAGGTTCAGGAAACCGTCGAGCCGGGCGGCACAGGCAGGTCGGTGGTCAAGACCACGACCTTGCGATCCGGACCTTCGGTGTAGCTCGCCGCCAGCATCATCCCTTGCGACTCCAGCCCGCGCATCTTTCGCGGCTCCAGGTTGGCCACGACGATCACGTTCTTGCCGATCAGGCCCTCGGGGGCGATGTAAGGCCGCAGCCCGGCAATCACCTGCCGCACCTGGCCGCCGCCCATGTCCACGCTGGCCACGTAAAGCTTGTCCGCGTTGGGATGGTTCTTGATCTCGACCACCTTGCCCACGCGGAGGTCCAGCTTGGCGAAGTCGTCGTAATTGATGACCGCCTTGCCGGCCTCGGCCGCCGGCGGCGCTGCCGGCGGAGGTGCGGCGGCGGCGGGCGACGGTTCCTGCGGTGGGGGAGTTGCGGCGGAAGTTTCCTCTGACATAGCTGACCTTTCGTTTGTAATGGCTCCCTGAGGAGCTTCTTCGACCGGACAGCATAGTCGCGTTCTTGCTCGATGAAAACTCTATTTGCAAGATTTTGCGTAACTTTCTGGCCGGGCTTGTGTCGAAAATAATATGAGGTTCCTTGTGTGGAACTATTGAAACCCCGCCGCCTTGCCGTATAATTGGCCGCATGATTATGCACAGAGGACTTAAAGTTTTGGCGTTGGTTGTCTCGATCTTGGGGGCCGCCGGGTGGGCCTTTGCCCGTATCGACAACATGCCGGAGTCGCCTGCTCCGGAAGGTTCTTCGGGCTTGGGGATCTCCATCCTCTATTCGGTGGTGTTTCTGGCGGCGATTTGCGTGATTGGATTCAAGAGTTCCCGCAGGACGCAGATAGACTAAAGACCAATGGAATTGCCGTCCGTGTGTGCGGGCGGAACATAGACTTTCAGGAGAAATGCCATGAAACGAGTATTGTTGGCGGCGTTGATCGCGCTGAACCTGGCCCTGCTGGTTTGCGTGCTGCACGTGAACAGCCCTGCGGCGAACGCCCAGGCCGCTCGAGGGGCGCCCGACTACCTGGCCGTGACCGCCAGAAACGGCAACGCCGGGCAGGATGCCTTGTTCGTCCTCCACCTCGGTCAGCGAAAAATGCTCTGCTGGGCGCCCGATCCGGTGTCCGGAAAACTGATCCTCCAAGGCGCGAGGGTCGTCGATTTGAAACACGACTTCGGCCGAGACAGAGACTAGCCGCTTAGGAGAAAAACCATGAACAATAACACAAACACAATTATCGTGCTGCTGGCCATCACAGCGGCGATCCTGGGCGCCATTCTCGTCGGTTCCTATACCGCAGGCCCCGCCTATGCTGAGGTTTCCGTAAAACAGGGCGACTACATCATGGGGCCCATAGGCTTCAGCAATGCCCGGCAACTGGTGTACGTCATTGACATGACCGCGAACAAGCTGAACACCTACGCCCTGAACAAGCAGAACGGGACCGTCAGCCCGGTCGAGTCGGCGCCCATTGATCTGGACAAGTGTTTCATCAAGAGCCGGGAAAAAGACTAACAAGTTTCACCCGCGGTGGGCAGGCGATACGTGAATAACAAGACGATTGCTGACATGGCCCGCCGGGTCCTGGAAGGCCAATTGCTCGGGCGAGGCGACCTGCTCGCGTTGGTTGAGTTATCGCGGAACGACCTTCCGGACATGGTCTACTGGGCTTGGCAGATTCGTCAGGCACGGTTCGGCCGGCGGGTCCGGTTGTGCCGCATTATCGCCGGCAAGGCCGGCGGATGCGGCGAAAACTGTAAGTGGTGCGCCCAGTCGGCCGCTATGGTCCCTAAACCCCGGTACGCCACCATGGGGCAAATTCTTCAAACCGCCCAAGACGCCCGCGATCGGCGCGCGGCGGGAATCGGCATCGTCAATTCGGGCCGGCGGCCCAACCAGGCCGAACTTCAAACCGTTATCGACGCCGCAGGCGAAATCCGCCGACTTCACGGCCAGGCGGTCTACGTCTGCGCCTCGCTGGGCGAATTGACGCCGAACCAAGCCGCCGGATTGGCCTCCGCCGGCGTCCAACGATACAATCACAACCTCGAAAGCTCCCGGCGATTCTATCCCAACGTGGTCGGCAGCCATTCCTACGATGACCGCCTGGCCACGCTGGCGACCGCTCGCCAGGCGGGCATGAAGCTCTGCTGCGGCGGGATATTCGGCCTGGGCGAAACCTGGGAGGATCGCGTGGACCTGGCGCTGACCCTTCGTGACGAGGTAGGCCCGGAGATCGTCCCGCTGAATTTCCTGCACCCGATCCCCGGCACGCCGATGGAGCACGTCGCGCCGGTAAGCCCGGCCGAAGCTATCGCGATCATCACAATTTTCCGCCTGGCCATGCCGGAGGTGGACCTGAAAATCGCCGGTGGAAGGGAGTCCAACCTTCGCGGCCTGCAGAGCTGGATGTTCCACGCGGGCGCCACGAGCATCATCACAGGCGGATACCTGACCACGCCTGGCCAAGGCAGCGACGCCGATTTGCGAATGATCCAGAACCTCGGACTGGAGATCGTGAGCGATCTGTCGCCCGAGCCGATCAAGAACTGACCCGAAAACGGTCCAAAAACGAAACCCCTCAAATTCCTCGGGATTTCCACACCCCCCACCATGTATAATGTCACATAACATATATTATCGGACGTTGCAAATGGGGCCGAAACTGCCAGGAGGCTTGTGGGCAGTTGATGATTTCAGGCGTTCCGACTGTTTCAGCGACAGCGAAAACTCACTGCTTTAGGCATGTTGCAAAATGGTTACAGGCTCTGGAAGCAACCCAAGACGCCGACCGGCAAGCCGACAAACATCCAGATTGCCGGTCGGCGTCTTGGGGCACCACTGGACGTCTTGACGCTCAATCGTCCATCGTAAGCAAACCATCACCAACCAAGTGTGGGCAATAAGAAACGCTTCACGGCGCCACTGCGAACTTATTTTCCTGAGGCAAGCTTAACACCAAGGGCCTGGAGGTCGGTCAGGGCTTGGCCTTCGGGCTTTCCCTTGACCAAAACGGATTCGGCGACCTTCTTGAGCTTGAATGATTGCGCCAGCGACTCGATGCTCCCGACGGCCTTGCCGCCGCCGCCGTGGGTTATGAAGGCGGCGTACGGTTTGTCGACCACCTGGCCTTGCGTGGGATAAAACGCCCGGTCGAAGAAATCCTTCAGGCCGCCGCCCATGTAGCTGAATGCGTCGTACGATCCGAACGCCACGGCGTCGCACTGGAGCAGGTCCGCCGGTTGAGCGTCGCAGCCGTTCTTAAGCACAACCGTGGCGCCGGCCGATTCCGCCCCCTTGGCGACGGCTTGGGCGGCCGCCTGCGTGTTGCCCGACATGGTGCAATAAACGATCAGTACCTTTGACATAACGTTCTTCCTTTCATTAGTTGATGGGTGCCATGACGGATCCCATGCCCAAGTCTGCGCTGGCATGTCTTCCGCAGGGCAAATTTAATTTCAATTTCCATGCCCGTCAGGCTTGGGCATGGCACCCAGTTGCGGCCGTTTCTTCAATCTTCGGTTGATTGCGGATCGTCTCGGGCGGCGCTGGGGTTGCGAGTCGGCGATGGTCTGCAGCGCGCGGACCTCGTGCAGGGCGAGTTTGCGGAATCGCCCGATCTTGATTCCGTCGTCGCTCAGCGGCCCCAGTCCGATCCGTTTGAGCCTGCGCACCTTGTGCCCGACCTTGGCCAGAACCCTCCGAGGCTCGCGATTGACCGTTTCGACCAGGTCCAGTTCGATCATGCTTCGCTCGGGGCTGCGTTGAAGGATTTTGACTTTGGCCGGCTGCGTGCGGCGACCGTCCAGATACGTGCCGCTCTTGATGGCGTTGATCGCGGGCTCCATCATGCGGCCGTCCACCTCGATGACGTAGCGTTTCTCCAAGCCCTGCCGCGCGTGGGTGAGTTTCTGCGTCATGTCGCCGTCGTTGGTCAGCAGCACCAGCCCGGCGCTGTCGTGGTCGAGTTGGCCGAAGCAGTACACCCGCTGCCGCGCCGGTGGGATAATGTCGAACACGCTGGGCCGGCCTTGCGGGTCGCCGGGAGTGCAGATGACGCCGCGCGGCTTGTTGAGCAGCAGGTACACCTTCGCAGCCGCGCGCTTGGCGACCGCCTGGCCGTCCAGGACGATATCGTCCTTGTCGGGATCGACGAAGCACGGCAGTTCCGCAACGAGCCGGCCGTTCACGGTGAGCCGACCGTCGAGGATCATCTGCTCGATGGCGCGACGCGACGCAACGCCGGCCTCGGACAATAATTTTTGTATGCGAACTGGAGGCATAGTGTGATTGTATCAGAGCCTCGCGCCGGGTGCCATGCCCAAGTCTGCGCGGGCATGGGAATTGCCGTCGGTGCCTTTCGGTTTCCTAAAAGTGGTTCTCCTCCAATTTAAGTGGTGGAAAATCGAAGGTCTTGTAACAGAACAAACG
>CAZYDC010000231.1:0-8031 GCA_964646065.1 uncultured Planctomycetaceae bacterium
GACTCAAACGGGCGATCCGAAAATTCTTCTTATCATACAACGAGTTCACGCTACACCTCAGATGCCTCTATCCGATCTTAGTCGGCTGCTGTTCCGGTAACTGGCCAAGAGCCGAAGAATTTTGAAAGTTGAAGAGTCTGCCTATCATAAGATCCAGTTTTCTTTGGCTTTTCACAATCCTGAGACATGCGGTAGAATTTGAGCAAGGCCATCTTTTCACCGTCTCTCAGGCTGACATCCACGTCATGTCCTCTGACTTCAAAAATAAGGGGAGTTCCGGGCTCACCATCCTCTCGG
Source organism: uncultured Planctomycetaceae bacterium (assembly GCA_964646065.1). GTDB lineage: Bacteria > Planctomycetota > Phycisphaerae > SM23-33 > SM23-33 > CAZYDC01. The sequence goes on from CAZYDC010000231.1 coordinate 298, forward strand.
TCTCGACCAAACCATGGATGCACAAACCCGGCGTAATGGATGCGCATTTCACCTATCGTTTCGTCATTGGCTCTGCAATATACGGCGATTCCAGAAGGCAGAGATATTCTCTCCTTGGACCGCAGGATATAAAAACAATCTTTAGTGATTCTTAGCCGATTGTTTTCATCAGGCGGTTCAATTTTCCAATAATCTGAAGGGTTCGGTTTAGATCCCTCCCCGACTTCCCATAGATTGATCCATTTGTCTTCGATATCCTCTTTGCGAGCCGAAAACGCGCATCCAGAACTGCCTGCGATTATCGTTGTAGGAGTAAGGTCAACAGACAAAGAACCTTCTTCCGACCCAACGCCAAAGCTGTTGTGAAGCACTGTCTGATAAAGAACCTTGCTGGCAATCTCGGTTTCCCTGGGGTCTCCGTAGAAAAAGCGAAGTTGTGACAGAGACTCCCCGGCCTTCACCCGTACGTTGAATGTCATGGGGGTGATTTCCAGGAATAAGTCACCGCTGCTATCGTGGAGGCCGCCTGGATCGAAAGACTCATAGCAGTCCATGCCGTCGACAATGAGTCGCGTCAGCACGTCAACACGCCCAACGGAACTCTTCCCCGTGGCTTGACCGTAAATGTTGCTGTCCCTCAAATAAGGGATTCTCTCCCTGAGCTTGAACAAATACGTGTTGCGTGCCTTCATTTCAAAAACACCGTCTATCGGGGCAAGTTTTTCGGCAAGCTTTTTGTCTATCACGTCATGCAGATATCCGGGTCCGTATGGTTTGACGGATCCGCTGAGCATGCGGTAAGCATCCGGTGTCAAGGTTAAATCGATAGCGGATTCACCAACAGATTCCTTTGAACCATCTCCAATCTTGTCCTCTTTGACAAGCTCAATTAACTGTTGACCCGAAAGAACCCCTGGGATCCATTTTTTCCATGGTTCGCTCATGGATCGAATTCTACCGCAATCTGGGGTTAGGGCAAGCATTTTCGAGACGAATCTTTTCACCGCGCTGCCCGAAAGGTTCCTCTTTGGGCGGCCAATTCGGTGGTGCCCATCCGGTCCATCAATTGGTCTTTCGGCGGGATTTGTTTCTTCGCCTTGATGTCCTCCTTGCCCAGCCCGCCGTAAAGCCCTTTGTACCCGGCATCGTGAAAGACGCCGAACATCTTGTCCTGAACACCCGCGTTGCGGGCGGCGCCGGACAGGGCCTTGAACTCCTCCGAAGTCTGCTTGCGGAGTTCCACCCGTTCCAAGTCGGCGGCCAAGGCATCGGATAGCTCCTGCCGGCGCGTCTGAATGGCGAAATACTTCTGGGCACTGGCAATCTCTGGCTTTCGCGGATCGCCGTTCTGGGCGATCAGGTAGCAGGCGAAGCGAGAAAGCTCAAAGTCATCCACAGCTCTCTCGGCGCCCTTGGCGAGATTGATCATTTTGCGCGCGCGCGCAAAATGATAACCAGGATCATTACCCGACTGTTCACAAGATGTTATGGCCTTGCGTATGGCCTTGTCGAAACTCCTCCATTGCTTGTATCCAAGCAGTGGCTGGAGCCCACGGGCGGTCCAATACTCCGCCCCATGCGGGTTTACCTGCTTCAGGTCCTCGAACGACTTCCGGGTGGGCACAGGCAAATTTTCGTCCGTCATCAAAATCTCCCTTCACACGATGTTACCAAATTATTGCTTCCAACCTTCTAATCTTCTTTCCCGAATGGAAGACGGGCCAATTGGCGTACCTGATGCTTTCGCGTATAATCTCGGCGTCGCGAAAAAGCAATATAACATTTACCCCCGAGGAACGAGGAATTATGAGATCGCTTCAGGCTCTCCAGGACCGGTTCAATAGGCCGATCATGTTTGTTTTGCGCCTTCGCGTGCCCGCCGACGTGGACCCCAAGGGTTCGCTCGTCGGGGCCGTTCGCGAGGCCGGAGCGCGAATCACCGAAATCAAACTCACCGACCTGGAAAACTCCAGCCTGGTCTACGACCTGACGCTTCTTACCACCGGCGACGACCAAATGGCCGCCGTGCGCAAGGGTGTCGAGGCCATCGCCGGCGTGCAGGTGGTCGCGGTCATCGACTGCGCCCTGGAAAGCCATCGCGGCGGCGCCTGCGAGATGCGCAGCCGCACGCCGATCACCAGCAACACCGACATGCGAATAGTCTACACCCCCGGCGTGGCCCGCATCTGCAAGGCCATCCAAAAGAACCCCGCCCTCGCGAAAACCTACACCAACATCCCCAACAAGGTCGCCATCGCCACCAACGGAACGGCCATTCTGGGCCTGGGCGACATCGGCTGCCTCGCCGGCCTGCCGGTCATGGAGGGCAAGGCGGCGATCTTCTGGGAGTTCACGAAGATCTCCGCCGAGCCGGTCCTGATCGACACGCGCGATGCCGACGAGTTCATCAACGTGCTGGAAAAGCTCGCGGTGGGCTTCGGCGCGATCCAGGTGGAGGACGTCGCCGCGCCTGAGTGCTTCCGCATCACGCGCGAGCTGGACCGGCGGCTGAACATCCCGGTCATGCACGACGTCCAGCACGGCACCGCGACGATCGTCCTTGCCGGCCTGTTCAGTGCGTTGCGAAAAACGGGCAAGCGGATCGGCGACCTTCGCGTCGCGATCAGCGGCGCGGGCGCCGCCGGCACGGCCATTGCCGACATGCTTTCGACCGCGGGCGTCGCCGACGTGGTGCTCTGCGACAGCGTGGGCATCATCTATCGCGGCCGCTCGCAGCGAATGAACCCCGAAAAGCAGGCCCTGGCCGAGCGGTCCAACAAGGACAACCTCCAGGGCACGCTCGCCGACGCGATGAAAGGCCGCGACCTGTTCATCGGCGTCTCCCAGCCGCGAATCGTCTCGCAAGACATGGTCCGGTCGATGGCCAAGGATCCGATCGTGTTCGCCCTGGCCAACCCGGTCAGCGAGATCACGGTCCCCGAGTCGCTGGCCGCCGGCGCCGCCGTCGCCGCCGACGGCAGAATCCTCAACAACGCCCTGGCCTACCCCGGAATCTTCCGCGGCGCCCTGGATTGCGGCGCGACGGCCATCACCCAGGAAATGTGCCTCGCCGCCGCCAACGCCCTGGCCGCCCGAGTCCCCGAAGGCAGCTTCCTACCCGAAATGATGGACCCCGCCACCCACCAGGCGGTGGCCGAGGCGGTGAAGAACGCCGCCGGCCCGGGCACTTCGTTGGTGCGGTAAACAAAGAAAGCAATAGAGATAAGGCAATATAGTTTAAGCTCAGATAGGAGCTTCTTCCTAATGCCGGTGCTTAGAGTTTGGTCCCCAGCACCCTATGGAAGCGTTTGAAGCTCGGCAGCAAAGATTTCAATACGTCAGGGTCCAACTTGGCCACGACTTCAAAACACCGTTTCCCCTTGGCGTAAGGATTTTTGCAGTTGCGGGTGGCCTGCACAAGAGCATCTTGTACCGCCCCCCGATGCCGCGATTCCAAATCCACCAGAGGAGGCAACGCTGCTTCTTGCAGACATTGGCCATAGTGCTCGCGAAGCGTCTGCCGATCGGCGACGATCCACGTTTCGGTGCAAGTGGCCATCAGGAGCACTTGTTCGTCGTTCACACCAGCCGGCTTGCTCCAGTTATCCCTTTGTTTCAGGTGAACCCATGTCTGATCAATGTCCGCCACCGGGTCTTCACTGTCAACGAGCATAGCCACATAGTCCCCTTGAACTGCCTGATGATGAGCGGTGGTGAAATCATCGAAAGTGGCTGCCCGGCCTCCGCACGCAACCAGTCGAGGCATCCGGCCGGTAAACCCGCATCGATCCAGTAATCGGCGAAACGCCTCCCTGCATCGAACGTGTAACTCTTTCGAGTCGCCGCCTCCTTCGATATAAATGTAGGCGCTCACCAGCGGGTTCCCCCAATCTGGCCGCTCGTCCAGAGTTGACCCAGGCGATATTTCTCAAGCCAGGTTTTCAGGTCAGCGGCGTTCAGTCGCGATGTTTGAGTCCGTCCGTCGTGTTTTTCAACCACCACCACGGACTCGGGCTGTTCCGTCATCGCGTCCACAAGCAAGTCAGAATGTGTCGTCACGACAATCTGCGTCCGCTCCGATGCTTCCACCATCAGGTCAGCGAACTTGGGAAGCATGTCGGGATGCAGCCCCAACTCAGGTTCCTCAATGCAAATTAACGGCGGCGGCTCGGGGTCGCACAGGATGGCCAACAGGCAGAGATAACGGAGAGTTCCATCGGATAGCCGACTCGCGGGAATGATGAAGTCCCCTTCGGTAAGTACGACCTCAACGGTTCCGCCCTTAATCCGCACGTCGAAATCATCCAATCCGGCATACAAGTCCTTGAGGTGCTCGATGATCGTGTTCTTCGCCTTCGGGATGCCTCGCAGACGATTCAGAAAGAGCCCCAGGTTGGAAAAGTTCTCCTCCAAACGGTCGCCGGGCAAATCCGCCGATTGTGGGCTCCGAAAAACTGACGACCTGCCGAATGACCACTCTCGATACAGCCTACAGTTCCCGTACAAGTTGGCCAGGTAAGACAGTTCGGGATATTGGTCGGGATCCTTGCGTTGGGACAAGATGGACTCGTCAATCGCAACGTCCTGCCGCTGCAACTGCCTTTTTTCCCCGTCTCGGACTGACAGCACGGGCCGTCCATGCTGGAACCTGTACGCAAAGAGGGGCTCCGCATAACCACGGTAAGGTTCGGAATTCTCAACCCGTTCGTCAACGAGTTCAAATCGCGCGGCGGTCTCCGTAAACTCGATTACGTGGCGAAGGGATTGGCAAGGACGATCAATAATTGCATCAATGCGTGCCGTACCGGAAGGATCGCCTTTCCATATCCACTCGGTTACACCGCCCCCTCCGGGGCCACGCATCGGGGCTGTCAACTTCGTCGCCGCCGACCGCAGAAGCCCGATGGCCTCAAGGAGATTGGACTTGCCGGATCCATTTGGGCCAATCAAAACGTTCAGCGGGCGCATTTCCAGCGGAGGTGAATCCGGGCCGAACGATAACAACCCACGCAATGACAGTTCGCGAATGACCATCTATACTATCTCCGCCAGAGACCATTTCAACCACCGGTGGGCTGGAGTATACAGCCAAGTGGCATATATATCACTGTAAATTTGCGCGACTTTACTGATCATGCCGACTCGGCAATTCTCGCCACTTGGCTAATAGGCAGAGCTTCGACGTTCTTGGCCATCGGGTAACGATCTTGCCCCGGGTACACCACGTACGTTGCTCGCGGCGACAGGTCTTCCAGCGCGGTCCAGTTTCCTTTGGTCAGCGTTGGGGCGGTCGATGCCTTGATCTCCACGGCGATCGGCGGCTTCATCGCCACCGGGTGGATCACCAGGTCCATTTCGGCCCCCAATACCGTGCGATAGAAACTCATGTCCCATTGGCTGGGTATGGCCGCGGCGATCTGCTCGACGCAAAAACCTTCCCAGGATTCGCCGCGAATCGGGTGTCCTTGAAGCGTTTCCCAGTCTGCGATCCTCAGCAGGCTGTGCAGCAGGCCGCAGCAGCGAATGTAAACCTTGGGCGACTTGATGAGCCGCTTCTTTACGTTGGCGTGGCATGGCGGAAGCTGCCGCAGCATGAACGTGTCCGACAAGATGTCCATGTACCGCCGGGCCGTTTTGTGATCGATGCCCATGCTCTCGCTGATGCGGCTGGCGTTCCAGGTTTGCCCGTGGCAGTGGGCCACCATCGTCCAGAACCGCCGCAGGGTCGTCGCCGGCACGCGAATGCCAAGGCCCGGCATGTCGCGCTCCAGGTGGGTCTGGATAAAGTTCTCGCGCCACTGCGCCGACAATGCGTCGTCGGCCGCCAGGTAGCTTTCGGGATACCCGCCGCGAACCCACAGACGATTCAGGGTGTCCTGGTCGCGGCCTTTGCCCACTTCCGACAAGGTCAGCGGCGACAACTCGTGGTACACGATGCGCCCGGCCAGACTTTCCGACGCCTGGCGCTTCAGGTCCGGCGAGGCCGACCCCAGAATCAGAAACCGTCCCGGCCGGCGGTCGCGGTCGATCAACACTCGCAGCAGCGGAAACAGGTCGGGTTTTTGCTGCGCTTCGTCGATCACCACCAACCGGTCCACATACTGCCCCAGCAGCAGTTCCGCGTTGGACAACTTGGCGAGATCCTCCTGACTCTCCAAGTCCAGATGCAGTACACGGCTGGTTGACTTGGCCTCTATCATCCGCGCCAGCGTGGTCTTGCCGACTTGTCGCGGGCCGACCAGCCCCACGGCGGGGAACGACTTCAAAGACCGCTCCACGTCATGCTGTATGGCTCTTGTGATCATCCAGACATTATGGGAGGCTATCTCCCAATAATCAAGGATAAATTCCCGGCGTTCCAAATTGCCTGCGGGCCGTTTGCTTGAGTGGCGCCGCAGGTTTTCCTGTCATTTCGTGTAGGCCAACACCCTGGATTGTCAGAAATGACAGGGTAAATTTCCCTGCTCGAATCGGGCTTTTCCGACGACAAAAATTTAACCGATTTGGCCGTCGGGTCTTGCCGTGCCAGCGCGTCGCCGGCGCCGGCCTGGCATGTGGTTTGCATGTTGTACCAACTGTTGTCAGCGCGACTTGCGCGGGCTTGCTAGAAGCCCGCCGATGGTTCTTTGACAAGTGAATACGAGCGGCCGAAAGGCAATTGACGATTGACGATTTACAATTGACGATTGGAACGGCAAAGAGAAGAATTCAGTCTCTGCGCCAGCCCTACGACCGTTGGCCGTTGACTGTGGACCAAACCCTCATGGAGTCCCTTAAGAATGAGTGAAAAATCGCGAGAAGAGGTGGTCATAAATGATAACATACTTTCAATACAACACTTGCAGCTTCGGAGTCGGGTTCTAATGGCTTCCCAGCGGGTTGTGGTGGCTTCCAAACGCGTTGGAGTGGCTTCCAAAGTCGTTGCGGTGGCTTCCCAGCAGGTTCCAATGCGTTCCGTATCAGCCTGATTTCTCAATGTAACCCCCTCTAACCCGTCTTGGCGGTAGGTCCGGGACGCGATTCTTCGCTGTTAACTCTGCGTCCACTGTAGCGATAACGGTAAGAAGCGTGATTCCTTGTGACGACATTGTCCGAGTTCCGTTCAGTATTCGTCATTCGTCCTTCGACATTCGTCATTTGGTTGCGGCCAAAGGCCGCGCCTTGTCCTCCGTGGCGAGTTGTGGCTGTTGCTTTGCGTGTTGGATTGCTACAATTTGTTATATACCTTGGAGCCTTGATTGTTTGCACGCCCGTACGGGCGTGAGACTCATGGGCAAGATGCCCATGCTACGTTCCGATGTGTTTGAGGCGAATCGTTTGGAACTGAGCATTAAACTGGAGAACCTGCCCCGGCGGGGCGCGCTGTTTGGGACGGCGGACCGTCACTTGCGGATGATCCGCGAGGCCATGGGCGTGCAGATCTTCGCGCGAGGCGAGATGGTCAAGATCACCGGCTCGGCCCGGAACGTTTCGGGCGCTGCGGCCGTGCTGGAACACCTCCAGCATTCGCTCCGCCAAAACCACGAAATCACGCCCGAGCTGATCGTCGAGGCGATCCGGGCGGTGGCCGGCAAGCCCGAGCAGCAGGAGTCGGGTTCGCTGGACGTGTATGTGGCCGGGCAGCTCGTCAAGGCCAAGACCACCGGGCAGGCGAGGTACCTCGACGCGATGCAGTCCCGCGACCTGGTGTTCTGCATGGGTCCGGCGGGCACGGGCAAGACCTACCTGGCCGTC
>CAZYDC010000232.1:0-7999 GCA_964646065.1 uncultured Planctomycetaceae bacterium
GAACGTGCCGTTAATGACGTGGTTGCCGCCGAACGTTCCGCCGGTGATGTTGACGTTGCCGGTGATGTTCGCGTTTCCGGCGAAGGCGCCGGCGGTTGCGACCGCCCCGGTGATCGGGCCGCTGGAGCTGAAGCTGCCCGCGGCGGTCACGTTGAGCGGCCCGTTAATCGTGATGTTTCCGGTGGCCGTGCCGCCCAACACGTTCAGGCCGGCGCTGAAGAGCCCCGCGCCTTGCACCGTGCCGCCCGCGTCCACCTCGACCAGCCCGACCGTCGTGCCCGTGCCGTCATAGATCGGCGCCGGTGAAGCGTCCACGCCGCCGGGCGTCACCACCACGTTGCCGGTGATCAGGTCGTTGTTGACCAGCGTGCCGTTATGCACCGTGGTCTGGCCGTAGAACGTCACCGGGCCCCACAACGTGAACTTGCCCGTGCCGTCCTTGATGAAAGCGCTGTAGGGGTTGCCGATCAGCGAATAGTTGGGCGGACCACTGCGGGGATTATAGTAAGGTATGCCGTCGTGTGTGGAGTTGGTGTCCTGGATGCGGCCGTAAAAGTCGGTGTCCTTGTTGTTCAGGCCGGTTGTCAGTATCGCGCCCGAGTTCCAGTAGGGGTTTCCGGCCGCGTTCTGCCCGGAGTCGCCGCCCAGAAGAACGACCCCCGCGCCCTCGATGCTGCCGACCGAGGGGTTCTGTGAATCGAACTCGACCTCCGAGGTGGCCGACATCAGGACCAGCCTGGCGCTGAGGGCGAGGTTGTTGTCGCCCTCGAGGTACAGGATGTCGTGCCAGGAGGGCAGAGCGCCGACGTAGCAATCCACCAGCACGTCGCCGGTGCCCAGGGATGAATTGGCCGCCACGGTGACGGAACAATTTCCCTGGGGATTGAAGAGCGTTCCGCCGCTGTACGTGTTGCCCGTGCCGTTGATGGTCACGCCGCTGGTCAGGGAGAGCGGGCCGGGCGTCAGGGGGTTGAGGTCCACGATGTTTCCGGCGAACGTGCCCGAGAGTTTGCCGCCGTTGGGGCCAACGGCGATTGTCTTGTTGGTCGCGGCGCTGGCCTGTATGACGCCGCCGTTGAGGACGAGGTTGCCCGCCCCGGTCTGGTTGTCATTGCCGTAGATGAACGTGCCCTCGTTGACGGTCACGCTGCCGCTCAGGCCGGTGTTGGTTCCCTGGAGCGTCAGGCTCCCCACGCCGCTCTTGGTGATGCCGTTGGTCCCGGAAATCGTTCCGCTGATGACGGTGTTGGCCGGTGTGTAAAGAATTCCTTCCGACCCGCCGAAGGCAAAATTCGCCGTTTGTGTGGCCGCCGCCGCGAAGATCACTCCGGCGGGATCCGTGCTCGTCCCGTCGCCCACCGTCACTGTGCCGCTGCCCGTCAGGGCGCCGCCCGCGCGGATCGCGTAGGCCGACTCCGAACCGCTCACGGGCTCGCCGGGCGTGTAGACGATGTTGCCGGACGTCGAACCGGCCAGGCTGGTCTGGTACACCGACACGGGGGCAAAACCGCCGGCCCCGTAGGTCACGAAGCTGTTGCTTCCGCCGCCGTAATAATCCTGGCTCTGCCAGAAATACGCGGCGACCATGTTGTTGTTGACGGCAGGAGCGGCGCCGGTGACGGTCGCCATTTGCCCGGTGCCCAGGGTGTTGTCCTCCGAGCGGAAGCCGAGGGTCCCACGGTTCTGGCGATTGTACGACGCGGCCGCGAAGGTGACCGGGTCGGCGCCGCCCCATAAGTTGAACGTGATACCCGTGGCGCCGTTGAAGTAAACGTCGCCCTTGGTCAGGGTGCTGTTGTTTCCGTCAATGACCAGGGTGTGTCCGGGATTGCCGCTACCCAGGCTCGAGCAGCCGTTAAGGTAAACCGCGCCCGTGCCGGTCATGGTTCCGAAGCATTGCAGGGTGTTGCCGCAGGCAACGCTCAACGCGCCGCTGAAGTTGTTGTTGTTGATCAGCGTGACCCAGGATGCGAAATTCTCGCCATAGAGGCCGGGCTTGCCGATCTGGACGTTCATCGCTTGGTTGGTGAGGTCCGGCTTGGTGAAGTCGTTCAATCCGCCGTTGAGGCAAGGGCCCGCCCAGGTGTTGCCGATGAAGTAGGTCTTGGAACCGTCGGCGGCCGGCGTCTGGTTGGCGACCAAGGCCGCAAAGGAAGTGGCATTGGGGACGTACTGGTATGGCTCGCCGCTGCCCAGGTACATGTAGCCGTTTCCAATGGGGCTCGAGGCGTTGGCCAGCGCGGCCGCAAAGTTGCTGCCCGGTCCGGCGCCCACCATCAGCGTGCCCGAGGAAGAGGGGTCGATGCTCGGCATGAAATCGCCGGCCACCACCAGGCCGCCGCCATAGCCCAGGTCGTTGACGAACACCGTCCCGGCGATGTTGGCGGCCGAGGTCACGCGCGCGGCGCCGCCGAACTTGAGGGTCACGTCGCCGGTGCCGAAGATCGTGTTGTTGGAGTACGCGTCATAGGCGCCCGCTTCGCTGGTCTCGCCCGCGGCGCCGGCCACCACCACGGTGCCGCCGGTGTAGGTGTTGTTGGCGTCCAGTTTCATAAAGCAGGCGGTGGATTTCCATCCGGCCACGCCCTGCATTCCGACGATCAATCGGCCGGAGCCGGAAATCAAACCTTGGAACTCCGCCCAACTGGAGTTGCCGTAGTCGGTCTGCGTGCCCGAGAGATAGCCGTTCCCGACCAGGCTGATGGCGTGGGCGAAAGTGATGTCGCCGTTGTAGGATCCGAACCCGCCGATGCTGTGGGCGGTGCCCAAGGTTAGCACGTTGCTCGGGTCGCCCATCGCGGCGTCGGAGGTCGCGTAGAGTGTGCCGTCCTGGACGTTGATCGGGCCCAGGAACGTGCCGCCGGCCCCGTTCAACACCGCGATCGCGCCGCCGGTGATCGTGGTCGCGCCGACATAGCTGTTGTTGCCGCTCAAGTACGTATAGGACGTGCCGTCCACGGTCACGCCGAAGTTGCCGCTGATCGGGCCGCTGACCACCAGCGGGTCGCTGGCGTTCTGCCCCCGGGCGTTGTTTTGGAACGTCACGTCCTTGTACAGGGTGATTGGGCCGGAGTACGTCAGCGAGGAGGTGTAATAATCGCTGGTGTAGTCCTGGTCGTTTCCGTTGTACGCGAGATACGTGATGATCGCCTTGCCGCTGTTTCCGGCCCGGACGACGATCGGATTGGAGTACGTTACGGCTGAGCCGCCCGCGGGCTCCAGCACGGCGTCGGTGTCGCCCGCCGCCGAGTCGCCCAGGTAGATCGTGTTGCCGCCGAAGTAGCCGGTGCTTCTGGCGTCGGTGGTCAGGTATCCGCCGTTAACGTAGATTCCGCCGGTAAAATTGTTGCCGGTGTTCTGCAAATCCAACGTGCCCGAATTCACGATCAGTGAACCGGCGCCGGACAGAATGGGAGTAATGAACCCTCTGCCGCCCAGGGGCGCGCTGTTGGAATCCGTCGTCAGCCCGTTGCCGGTCAGGCCGCCGTTGAACGTGAAACTGTTCGTGACGGTCAGCGTGTTTGTGCCCAGTATGTTGAATGCATACGGGTTGTTGGAGGTGTTGACAATCACGTTCGCCACCGTCCGGTTGCTGTCCAGGGTGACGCAATCGTTATTCGGGTAATAAGCGCAGAAAAATTGAGCCGTGTCCCCTGGCCCGGGCGATCCGGCCGGCGTGGCAATCCACTGGGTGGTGTCAGACCAGTTCGCCGCCCAGGGCCCGTACCAGGTGTACGTGGCGGACTGGAGGCCGGCGGCCAATAGACATACCGCGACCAGAACCAAAACCATCTTCAATGTTCTGGCTGACATTTCAGTTCTCCTTTAGAACGTGCCTAGCCTGGCTAGCCGACAGGCCTGACCGTTGTGCCGCTTCTTTTCTTGCCCGATACTTTCAAAATGACTTCTCACTGCCGAACGTTGCTTGTGGACATAAATTGTACTCAGTTCCGGCGTTTTGTAAAGAAAATTCCCAGGCGTTGTACAGGGCAAACGCATTCTCGTAGCATGGGCATCTTGCCCATGAGTCTCACGGGCGTCCCGCCCGTGTCTTTGCTTTTGTCGTCGTCTTTTTCGGTCACAGAAGTAACAAAAGAAGCAACAAAACCACGGGCAAGATGCCCGTGAGACTCATGGGCGAGACGCCCATGCTACGTTAAGAAGCCCAAGTTGCGCTGTAGTGGTAGTGACGCCGTGAGGCGTTTCTTTAGGGTTCATCCGGCGGAAGCATAGTTGGCCCGATGGAGGGTGCGAACTGTGACACCGGGGGGGGGTTGCAACCGGATGACTTCTTCGTCTTCAATAAGACAGCCACGGGTTGCCCGTCTGCGGGCTACCCGTGGTCTGAGGCCGTTTCCGACGTACCCCGTAGGGGTTCAATAACCTCCCGCAAGGGCCAGAGATATTCTCTTAACAGCCCGTTGAAAAAGGCCATCCGGCGTAGCATGGGCGTCTCGCCCATGAGTCGCATGGGCATCTTGCCCATGTTCTTGGGCATTTGCACGGGCGGGACGCCCGTGAGACTCATGGGCAAGATGCCCATGCTACTTTTTCAACGGGCTGTTAAGGGACGGTTATTCAACCGCTCCGCGGTAGGGGGCCTTGTGTTGCTAACCACGGGTAGCCCGCAGACGGGCAACCCGTGGCTAATTTTATTGAAGACAAAAGACCAGGTCTCAGCCATGCGCTCTTTCGGACGAACTATGCTTCAGTCGGATGATCGATCCTTCTTCAAGAATGCCCTAACGGGCACACTACAAACGGGTCTTGCCGGAAAAATTCCACTCGCCAAGAAAAAAATCTTAACGGCCCATCTCACGGCTAGGCCGGTCGATGGCACGGCGGGGGGCGTTACCGCGTTTTTTGCGGGATTTTCGGCCCATAAACGCGAATCTCGTGCGTTAAACATAAAGGGCGCGTGGTCCCATCGCGCGCCCCGCGCGGGCTTGCTAGAAGCCCGTGGCTGACTCTTTGACATGTGAATAGGAGCAAGTGAATTGACGATTTACGATTTACGATTGACGATTGTAAGAGCCGTGATCGAGGTTCTTTCTTCAATCGACAATCGACAATCGTAATTCGTAAATTTCGTGAACGCCGGTGCGCCGGACGACTACAGGTTGTGGGTCGAGCCTCAACGACCCACAAGAGCCCACAAGAGAAATTTCAAGAACACACGAAAAGAGGTGATCTAAAATGTTAACATACTGTAAATACAATACTTACTGTCTTGGGCAGCTCGAAAACCTGGTTCTAATGGCTTTCAAACGGGTTCTGAGGAGCCGCCTGCGCGTTCTAATGAGCCGCCAGCCCGTTCGGGTGGCTATCCAACAGGTTCCAATAGGTTCCGAATTCACCGTTCTGACCGGTTTTGGGCTGGCCGCAACCCCATTTTTCGGTATGGTTCAGATCGAGGTTATAATCGGTTACGCTCGGCGGATGGGGAGGCCCGTTTGTAGTGACGCCGTAAGGCGTTTCCGGGAACGCCCTTACGGGCGCACGACAAACGAGCCGGCTCGGGTGAAGATGTTACCCCGATTTGAACCATGCCCATTTTTTTGCGTGGCGGCCAGCCTCACCTTCTGGGCGGCGGTCATCCCTGGCCGCCGCGTCCGGCCGTGCCGGCCGGTGGAAGACATGCCCGCGCAGACTTGGGCATGGCACCCACAACGTACGGAATGCCGGCCGGCGGGGTTGGTGGTTGTGTTTTGTCCGCTGGGCGGATACTCTTGCGGAATTCATGGGATGGTCAATGGCGAAAAACCTTCGAGACATTTTCGATTGGCTGACGCATCGTCCGGCGTACCTGCTGATGACGGCGCAGGGCGAGGGGTTACAATCGCAGCCGCCGCGGAAGTACCAGCGGGCCTGGATCGGATTGATGGTGCTGTCGCTGGGCTGGGGGCTGCTGTCGTGCGGAATCTGGTTGCTCTGCCAGCAGACGTTCGAGCCCAACGCGCACGGCGTACCTGCCGTGGCGACGGCCGCCGTGTTCTGCCTGTGGCTATACCGCCGCTCGCTGATCTCGATGGCGGAGGTTCTGGCGCCTCGCGACGCCTCGGCCCGGGCGTTGACGATTTCGCTGCTGGCGTTGGCGGTCGTGGGAGTTTACTGGGCGTTCATGGGCGGGGAGGGCATCCGCGAGTTCGACTTGCCGGTGGCGATCACCTGGTTGCGGCCTTACGAGCGCCACTATCGCCTGCTGCTGCTGGCGCCGCTATGGGGCGCGTGGGCGATGATTATCGGCCCGAAGTTCTGCCGCCTTTCGCCGGCGGCAGAACCTGCCGTCGTCGCGCTGGCCGGCGGGTGCGGACCTTTCCGCGCGGTCCTGTGCATGGTCCTGCCTCTGGCGGGAACGTGGTTTTATTTTCAGTACCTGCACTGGTCGTGGCAGGTCATCATCTCCGTGGTGACGATCGTCACGGCCCTGGCGGCGGCATGGATTTGCAGCCGGCGGCAAGGACTGCGGCACTCGACGCTGCTGGCCGCAAACTTTCTGACGCAACTGGTTTTCCTGCTGACGTACATGGCCGGGCTGAACCTGGGCGGCAAAACCAATTATTGACCCGAGCGACGGAGAAGCAAAACTTCGACACAGAGACGCAGAGAGACAGAGAACTGAAAGAACAAATATGGCTATGAAGAATACCGCGTTGATGACAACGGCGCTGGGCAATTACCCGAAGCGCTCGGGCAAGGTTCGCGACATTTACGACCTGGGCGAGAACCTGCTGATTGTGGCCACCGACCGCATCAGCGCGTATGACGTGGTGATGCCCAACGGCATCCCCGACAAGGGCCGGGTGCTCACGCAGATCAGCGTTTTCTGGTTTGACCTGCTCAAGGGCATCACCGGCCACCATCTGCTTTCGGCGTCGCTGGCCGACCTGCCCGAGGCGATCCGCGGCGAGCAGCTAGACGGCAGGATCATGCTCTGCCGCAAGGCGAAGGTCGTGCCCATCGAGTGTGTGGTTCGCGGATACCTCGCCGGCAGCGCGTGGAAGGAATACCGGGAAAAAGGCACCGCCTGCAACATCAAGTTGCCTACCGGGCTGGGCCAATGCAGCCTGCTGCCCGAGCCGATCTTCACGCCCTCGACCAAGGCCGAGCAGGGCCACGACGAGAACATCAGTTTCGAGCGGGCCTGCGAGATTGTCGGGCAGGGCGTGATGACCGAGCTGCGCGACAAGTCGCTGGCGATCTATCAGGCCGCCCGCGAGCACGCCGCGAGCAAGGGCATCCTGCTGGCCGACACGAAATTCGAGTGGGGGCGCGACCAGAGCGGAAAGATCATCCTGATCGACGAGGTCCTCACGCCCGATTCCTCCCGCTTCTGGCCGGCGGACCAGTACAAACCCGGCCGCGACCAGCCGAGCTTCGACAAGCAGTTCGTCCGCGACTGGCTGGACGAAGTCAAGTTCAACCGCCAGCCGCCCGGCCCGGTTTTGCCGGAGGAGATCGTCCGCAAGACCCGCCAGAAATACATCGAGGCCTACACCCGCCTGACCGGCCTGCCGTTTAAATGGGAAATCGGGGACTGAGAAATCGGGGACTGAGTCCGATTTCGGCCGTTTGAAATCGGAGTCTGTCCCCGATTTGAACGACAGCTACGTACGTTCTAACGAACTGAAAGGGTTTGAAATGATTCGCATCGGAATTATCGGCACCGGGGGAATGGCGAAGTATCACGTGCAGGAGTTCGGCAAGACCCCGGGCGTGAAGGTCGTGGCTTGCTGCGACGTCGTGGAAGATCGCGTCAAGAAGTTCGCCCAGGAGTACAAAATCCCGGCCACGTACACGGACTATCACAAGATGCTCCGCGAGGAGAAGCTCGACGGCGTGACCAACGTGACGCCCGACCCGTATCACGCCGAGATTTCGCTGGCGGCGATCGCGCACGGCCTGGCCGTGCTCTGCGAGAAGCCGCTGGCCACCAGCCTGGCCGATGCCCGCAAAATGGACCGCGCCGCGAAGAAGCGGGGCGTGGTCAACATGGTGA
>CAZYDC010000233.1:0-7990 GCA_964646065.1 uncultured Planctomycetaceae bacterium
TCCGAATCTTTACTTCTGCATTCGCCGTTCGACAATCGACATTCGTCGGTTCGCTGTTTCCGAACGCTGTGCGTAATCCTATAATCGGGCTCCAATGACCCTCGAGCGCCTGGTCATCCTCTTGGCGATTTTGATCTTCCTTGCCGGCGTCGGCATCGCGTGGTTGTGGCAGTACGCCTACACGCCCCAAGGCCGGGCGCGGGTCACTGTCGCTCAACTCAAAGGCGACACCAGCACGTTTCGCGGATGGTTGCTCCAGCACGACCTGGTCCGGCCGGGGTTTTCTGTTCCATCCCAAGAGGGATACGACATGACCCAGGAACAGGATAGATTTGCCGCCGATACCCAGATCGCCGCCGCAGAGGCAATGGCCAAACTCGGCCGCGGGATCACGCCCATTGTGTTCGAGGCCCTGCGGGACGACAACAACGACGTGCAAATGATGGCCATCCGGGTCTGCGGGAAATTCCGCGAGCCAGCCGCCATTGGTCCGCTTGTCGATTGCATGAACGACTCCTCCAAATCAAGGGGGGAGGAAATTGCTTTCAGGATCGAATCCTTGTGCCGCGACGCTCTGATCGAGATCGGCCCGGAGGCCTATGGTCCGCTTCTTAAGGCATCCGACGAATGCATTCCAGGCGTGCGGAATGCGATACCTTCAATGCTGGTCGGCAAGTGGGGTCACTCGGCGGTGCCGCATCTGATCGCGATGCTTGAAATCTACCCGGAATGGGTCCGCGCATGCACGGCCGAGGAACTGGGGGTGTTGAAAGACCCCCGGGCCTCCGACGCCCTGATGCGCCAGTTAGATTTGAATGAAAACGATCCATTTACGAAGATTCAAGCGGCCAAGGCCCTGGGCGCGATCGGCGAGCCCAGGGCGATTCCATATCTCTTGCGGATGCTTCACAAATCCAAGACGCACACCACCGCCCCGGTCGCGGGGGTGCTGGCGCGGATGGGCCAGGAGGAAGGGCTTAGATTCCTCCTGACCCTCGCAAAGTCAAAGAGTCCCCCCGACCGGTTCGAGGCCGCAAGGGAGTTGGGCACAAAGAAGATCAAGGGCACCCTGGAGCCGCTGCTATCGATGCTTTCCGACAAAGAAGCCTTTGTCCGGCGCCAGGCCTTGGATTCCATCAAGGAACTTCACGACCCGCGCTCCCTCCCGGCCGTCGGCAAACTTCTGAACGATCCCGATCCCGGCGTCCACTTTGGCGTCATGCGCATCTTTCAAGAACTGGGATTCATGCCTCCGCCCGCCTCGCAGCCCGGCAAGCCGTAAAAATGGTTTCTTCAATAAAATTAGCCACGGGTTGCCCGCTGCGGGCTACCCGTGGTAACGGGCCGACCTCTTTGTACCCTGGAAGGGTACGATAACCTTTCGAAAGAACCAACGGCGGGGCACCACGATGAAGGCCCCGTGGCTGACGGACGTTTAAGCAACCCCTGCGGGGCAGGACCGCCTTAGGGTGCTATCCACGGGTAGCCCGAAGACGGGCAACCCGTGGCTCATCTTATTAAAATGCCACCAAACGGCCTCGCGGCGGCAACACGGCTGTCATTTTTTGACGGCGACACTACGAACCGCGAGCAGGCGGCGCGACGTAACCTTAGGTGCCTCAGCCGCCTGCGACTTCCAGGTACAGCTTCTCGTGGGCGGCGATGTTTTTCTGGATCGAGTACTTGGTGAGGATTTCCTGCTGGCCGGCGGCGGCGAGGGTGTCGCGCATCGCGGGGTCGGCGGCCAGATCGCCAATGGCGCCGGCCAGCGCGGCCGGGTCTTGCGAGGGTACCAGCAGGCCGGTCCTGCCGCCGGCGACGATGTCGCGTATGCCGGGTACGTCGGTTCCGACGCACGGCAGGCCGGCGGCCATCGCCTCGGCCAGCGCCAGGGGCCAGCCCTCCCAGCGGCTGGGCAGGACGAAGATGTCCGCGGCGTTGAGGGCCTCGCGGATGTCGGAGACGAAGCCCAGCAGCCGGCAGTTCATGCCTGCCCCCGAGGGGCCGGCGCCTTGGGCCATGTATCGCTCGACCATCGGCCGCTCGGGCCCGTCGCCGGCGAGCACGAATCGCAGCTCGGGCGGCTTGTCGGCGCCGCGCTTGGGCAGGCCGCCGTGGTCGGCCAATTGCGACATCGCGGCCAGCAGCACGTCGATGCCTTTCTGGTGGTTGAGCCTGCCGACGAACAGGACGGCCAATTGTCGCGGGGACAGGCCCCATTGCTGCCGCGTGCGTGCGCGGGCAACCGGCCCGTAGGGCGCCGCCTTGGCGCCGAAGGCCTCCATATCGACGCCGTTGGGGATGACGGCGTATCGCGAGAGCGGCAGGTGGCTGTGCGCGGCGTGGTGGTCGCGAACGCTTTGCGAAACGCAGATCAGGCGGTCGCACTTGAAGTCCATGAGGCGCGCGTAGGCGTACTGCCACGGCCGGTAGCGCTGCTCGGCCACGTGGATGGTATGCACCAGGTGGGGCACGTCGGCCAGCAGTGCGGCGGTCCTGCCGGCAAGGTCGGAGTGGAACAGGTGCGTGTGGAGCAGGTCGATCCGCTCCTGCCGGAGCAGCCGGTAGAGCGGGAGGAACTTGCCGACGTCCCACTTGCCGCGCACGCCCAGCACGGTCACGGGAATGCCCGCCGCCAGGAGCATCTGCTCGACCTCGCCTCCGCGCAGGGATGCGACGCGCACGTCGAACCGCGAGCGGTCCAGGCGGCGCGACAGTTCGTACACGACCCGCTCGGCGCCCGAGAGCCGCAGGTCCGTTATCAGTTGGCAGACGCGAATGACCATAATGCCGCCGCTTGCCGGCGGAGCTATGACAATAAGGAGTTGGCGGTGAATACACAATCGGCAATGGGTGCATGGGTGTATTTCGATTTCCGGGAAATGTGCCTGAGGCGTCGTGACGCGGGCATCTTGCACGCGTGTGACGCAGGCGTCTCGCCTGCGTGTGTCGCGGACATCTTGTCCGCGTCCGGGAGAACGCGGAGCATACGCGGGCGGGACGCCCTCGCCACACGCGGGCAAGATGCCCTCGTCACACACGGGCGGGACGCCCGCGTCACTTCCTGGAAGCCCAAATGGCCCCGGGGCGCTTTGCGGACCCTTTCCACGCGCTTCGATTATCCCTATGATGACGTTGGGCTGACGCATTGCCCTGAAAGGATCGGACCCCGACATGACCGACGGAACACAATACAAGGCTGTCCTTTTCGATCTGGACGGCACGCTGCTCAATACGATCGACGACCTTGCCGACGCGATGAACGCGGCGCTGGCGGCGTGCGGGCTGCCGACGCACACGGTCGCCCAGTGCAAATATTTCGTCGGCGACGGCGTGCGGAACTTCGCCCTGCGCTCGCTGCCGCCGGATCGGCGCGACGAGGCGACGCTGGGCAGAATCATTCCGCTCTACCGCGACGCCTATTCCAAGAACTGGAACAACAAGACGCGGCCGTACGAGGGCATTCCGGAATTGCTGGACGCCCTGGCCGTGCGGGGGCTCAAGCGGATTGTGTACTCCAACAAGCCCGACGACTTCACGAACCTGACCGTCCGCAAGCTGCTGGCGAAGTGGGAATTCGCGGCCATCGTCGGGGCCCGGGAGAACTTCCCGAACAAGCCCGACCCGGCGGCCTCGCTGGACATCCTGGGCAAGCTGGGCCTGAAGCCCGCCGAGGTCGTGTACGTCGGCGACACGGGCACCGACATGCAGACGGCCACGGCCGCCGGCATGTTCGCGGTGGGGGCCCTGTGGGGTTTCCGCACCGCGAAGGAACTGCTCGAAAACGGCGCGAAGGTGCTGATCGAAAAACCGACCGACCTTCTGACGTTGTTATGAGGGAAGGTTGGAGCTACTTGATCGGGATTGTCTTCCATCTGGTTCCCGATTTGTCGACGAGCTCAACCGTCATCGGGTGGCCCAGGAGATCGGCAAGTTTGCCTCCGATGAATTCAAAATCATGAATGGCTTCCGGTTTCTCCCATGCGCCATCTCGAACGCAAAATGAGACAACGGATCCCGAAGGTGCCCTCGAAATGATGACAGTTTTCCTGCGTGCCCCGTCGAAGAACCCGATTCTCTTGAGTACGTCAGCCACTTTGTGTGCGTCGCCCAGGGTGGCGCCGCCATCATATTGGACCTCCTCCAATTCGCTGACTTTCAACGTATTTCCCGAAGGCGCCAGCGAGCTGAGAGCAAACATGAGGGCAATAAAAATCGCGCATACCAGCACACCGATTCCCGCCGCAGCCCACTTCGGAGCAAACCGGCCGCCCAGAGATGTGTGATGATCGAACTCTTTTCCCATCACAACCCTTGAGACCACACTCGCAATGACGACTTGTATTCCTATCAAAACAGCCCTCATGGCCTTTTCGGACATCATGGAGTCGGGCACGAGGAACGCCATCGCCAGTACCGCCGCCGTTGCCGCAACAGAAACGCCTAGTGTAATCCATGCGGCTCGCGGGCGTCCCAGACGGCGGAAGTTCAAAGCCAGAAGAGCCCCGCCCGCCAGCACGGAACCGACGATTGTGGCGATGATTACACAGCCACTGCTGAATAGCTTGTAGGCAGGCCTTTGCGGTGGTGGAGGCGGACCATCCAAAGGCGCCGGCACTTCCTGTGTTGGCATGTCCATGTTCGCTCCGATCAGGTTTTGTCCACGGCCTTGCGGAGCGCCTCGATGTGCGCGGGCGTGGTGCCGCAGCATCCGCCGATGAAGTTGGCGCCGGCCTCGACCAGGCGCGGCGCGAACGCGGCGAAGTCTCGCGGGCCCATCGGGAAGGTCGTCTTGCCGTCCTTGCCGACCGTGGGCAAGCCGGCGTTGGGCTTGATCCAGACCGGCAGCGAGCAGGCCTGGCGCAACATGCGGGCGACCTTGACATAGTTTTCGGGCCCGACGCCGCAGTTGGCGCCGACCGCGTCGGCCCCTTCTTTGAGGGCCATGCGGATCAGGTCGGCGGGCGAGTTGCCCATCATCGTCGAGGTTCCCTCCGGGCCGGAGGCGAAGGTCATGGAAATCACGACCGGCAGGTCGGTCGCCTGCTTGCACGCCCGCACAGCCAGGCGGGCCTCGTCCAACTCGGAGAACGATTCCAGCAGGATCGCGTCGGCCCCGCCGAACTCGACGGCCTCGGCCGCCTCGGCGAAGGCGGTCAAGAATTCCTCCGGCGCGACCTCCTCGGCCATGACGATCTTTCCGGAGGGCCCCACCGAGGCGAAGACCTTGACCTCGCCGGTGGCGGCGGCGCGGCTGATTCGCGCGCCCGCCTCGGCCAGTTCCGCGGCCCGGGTGCCCAGGCCGTGAGCGGCCAGCAGGAATCGGTTGGCCCCGAACGTGTTGGTCAGGATCACGTCGCTGCCGGCCCGGACGTAGCTCTCGGCCACGGCCTGCACCGCCGCGACGTTGGTCACGTTCCACAGTTCCGGCGCGGCCCCGGGCGCGAGGCCCTTCTTCTGGAGCTGCGTGCCCCACGCGCCGTCTGTCACGCGAGTCCGCCGGACATAGTCTTTCAGGTCAAAGGGCATCGTTTATTTCGCCTTCTCGTAGGTCGCCAGATACTCGCTCAACCTGGGTTGCTTTGGGTTCAAGGTCAGGCTCATCTTCCACGCCTTGACCGCCTCGGTCAAGTATTCGCTTTTGCCGGTCTGCCGGTGCAGGTCGAGCATGAGGTCGCCGATCTTGGCCCAGATCACCGGCTCGCGGGGAGCCAGTTTCATCGCCCGCCGCGCGGCCACCACCGCGTGGCCGTACTGTCCCGCCACTCGTGAGGCGGACGCGTAGTTGAGCCAGGCGGCCGGACTGTCGGCGCTGAGCTTGGCGGCCTCGGAGTAGGCGTCCATCGATTGCGAGGCCTCGCCCAATTCGTAAAGCACCTGGCCGTAGTGGCTCCATCCCACGGCCGCGTCGGCGGGGGCCATCTTGTCGGCGTGCTTCATCGCCTGGGCCCATGCGGCCCGCGCCTGCGACAACTTGCCTTGCGATTGGAAAATCACCGCCAGGTTGTACCGGGCGCGAAAGTAATCGCCGTCCCTGGCCAGCAGGTCCTCATACTGTGTCTGGGCCTCCGGCAGACGGTCCAGTTGCATCAAGGCCACCGCGTAGTTGAACCGCGCCGTCTTGTTGTCGCCGTCGAGGTCGATGATCCGCCGGTAAACCGCCAGCGACCGCTCTCGCTCTCCCGCGACGGTCAAGGCGATGGCCAGGCCTTGCAGGGCGTCGGCGTTCTTGGGTGCCAGCGATACCGCATGACCAAAACACGCCACGGCTTGCCGGGTCATGCCGACGGCCAGCGCTCGGTCGCCGGCGGCCATCTGGGCGCGCGGGTCGTTCCTCAACTCGTTGACGGCCGCGGCAAGCCGCGCTCGCCAGTCATTGCGTTGGTGGGTCAGTCGCCAGTGAGCGGCAAGGAACTCCCTGGCCGCCACGATAAACGGCTTGCACGGTTTGGCAGTCCGCCCGGCCAGCGCGGGCCCGGTCGCACTGGCCGCCGTGGCGGGCTGACTCGCTGTCGGCTGCGACGTCGGCGGCGCAACCGGCGGCGCGGGCTTCCGGCAAGCCAGGGGCGAAAGCCCCATCAACGCCGGCAGGACAAAATGGAATACCCACTTCTTCACGAAGGCAATTCTAACACGGCCATGCCATTTAACAACGCCCATGAGGGCTCGGGAAAAATGCGCCTGCCTCCTTTTACCCTCTGCGGCCTCTTTTTCCAGCCTATAAGAGAACAGTTGAACATTGAGGCCGCGAATCGCGCCAAGTCTCTTACGAAAGGAAACGACAAATGAGGACACTTCGAGTTTACCGATGGAAAGTCTGCGTTCGATTGCTGATGGCGGCGGCCGGGACGATGCTGGCGGCCGGGCTGGGTTCATGCACCGCTGGGCCGGTCGATCCTTCCCGGCCGGTCGCGAGCACGCCCGGGGGTTTTGAGCTGCCTCCGCTGCCCTATGACGTCGACGCGCTGGCGCCGTACATCTCGTCGCGGACGATGAGCTTCCATTACGGCAAGCACCACAAGGCCTACGTGGACAACCTGAACAAGCTGGTCGCCGGCACGCCCATGGCCCAGCAGACGCTGGAGGACATCATTCGCGAAAGCGCCGGCCATGCCGACCGCGTGGCCGTGTTCAACAACGCGGCGCAGGCGTGGAACCACTCTTGTTTCTGGAATTCCATGAGACCGGGCGGCGGCGGAAAGCCCAGCGCCCGCCTGGCGGCGATGATCGAGAAATCCTTCGGCAGCTTCGACAGTTTCCGCGAGGCCTTCATCAAGGCCGGCGTGGGGCAGTTCGGCAGCGGGTGGGTCTGGCTCGTCCAGGACGGCGATTCCCTCAAGATCGTCGCGACTTCGAACGCCGACACCCCGCTGGCCCACGGCCAAACGCCGCTGCTGACCTGCGACCTGTGGGAGCACGCGTACTACCTCGATTACCAGAACCGACGCAACGATTTCATAACGGCCTTCCTGGACCACCTGGCCAATTGGTCGTTCGCGGAATCGCAATTGAAGTAAACCACTCTGGGAACGCCGATCTCCCGATCGGCTCTTCCAGCATTTGCCGGAGCCCGATTGAGAGATTGGCGACGGATAAACAGAAAGAGCCAATCGGGAGATTGGCGTTCCCAGGCAGCACTGATATTGGCATGTTCCCGGATCCTATGTAGCCGCTGATGGTTCGTATACCCTATGTTCGTATGAGAGTCTTTTTATGATTCAACCAAATCCTCCCAAGCGACTATTGGGATTCCACGGGGAATACTGCGACCAATCGTAGATTTCTCAACGAGCCTACGAAAATATTGGTTTTCTCCGATTTTTCTAGGCAAGACAATCATTGCGATGTCATCAACCCCGAACGTGAACGGTTTAGTGGAGCGCCATTCGCGTTCACAGTAGATGGTATTGAATTCCGTCCGATCAAATGTTTTTACGGTTCTCCTCCAATTTAAGTGGTGAAAAATCGAAGGTCTTGTAACAGAACAAAC
>CAZYDC010000234.1:0-7961 GCA_964646065.1 uncultured Planctomycetaceae bacterium
AGGCCGTAGCGCCGGCCCGAAGACACCCCCAAGCGGACTTGGGGGTGCCACAAGACGGGTGCCACAAAACTTGGGAAATCGGGGACAGACACCGATTCCGCAGACGGAATCGGTCTCAGTCC
Organism: uncultured Planctomycetaceae bacterium; assembly: GCA_964646065.1. Taxonomy (GTDB): domain Bacteria; phylum Planctomycetota; class Phycisphaerae; order SM23-33; family SM23-33; genus CAZYDC01. The sequence goes on from CAZYDC010000234.1 coordinate 123, forward strand.
CCGATTTTCTTATTTCACCAGGATCCATTTCCCGGCCTTGGTGTCAAACTTGAAATTGCCGTTTTCGGTGGAGACCACGCCGGTGACGTCCTTTGAGGAGGTCTCGACCCATTTCCGGTCTGCCCAGATCATCCGCCGCTCTCCGCCTTCCATGAGGCAGTACTGGTAGTCGCCGTTGGCATTGAGGTCGATGTGCGTCTCTTCTTCGTTCGCCTCGCCCTGCCCCTGGCCGCTGTACTGGACTTCGGGCGTGCCCAACATCCCCTTGGCCTTGTAGATGAAAATCACGCGGTCGTTATCGGTCTGCGTGAGCGAGACCTGGTTCTGCTCCGGATGGTCGGGGTTGATGGTGACGTTGGCGGCCACGTCGTTACCGATCGGGATGACCAGGGTTTGCGCGCCGGGGGCGCCTTTGGACTTCCGCTCCTCAAGGCCCCATTTCTTTGTCAAATCGGTCTGGGGCGAATCGGGGGTCGTGTCCGGCCGAGGTTGCGAAGCGGCCTGGGCCTCGGCGGTTTGCCTTTTCTCGAGGTCCTCCTTGGAAATGGGGACCCACTTCCCGGTCCGCGGATCGAAGGCGCAGGCGTCGCCGTCCGTGGTGACTACTCCGTTGGCGGGGTTCAAGTCTTTCATGGTCGCATGGACCCATTGGCGATTCACGAAAATGCCGACCTGATCCTTGCCCGACATGATCGTGTAATGAATATGCCCGTCGGCGACCGCGTCCACGCCGGTCGTGGCTTCGTATCCTTCGTCGAGGCAGAACCCTCGGTATTCCGTCTGCGGCTTGTTGAATTTGCCCTTGGTCAAATACCGAAAGGCGCAGCCCTGGGCGTCCACGATCGCGAATTCCTGATGGGCCAGGTCATAGGACTTTCGCCTCAGCCGTATGGTGAAGTCCTTGCTGAACGGAACAAGCAGGGCGTCGACGCCGTCCTTGGAACTGTCGGCGAGTTGCCACTTCCTGGCGTCCACCGGGGCAGCTTCGGCCAGCACGAACCCGGTGGTGTCATGGGAGGCGGCGACCTGCACCTCCGGCGGCCTGTTGGCCTTGACCACAAATGTGCCGGCCAGCACGTCGCCCTTGGTTTGCCGCAGGACCAGCCTGGGCTTGCCGGTCTTTTCCACGTCCAGCGACCAGGTCTTGAGCCTGGCCGCGTCCCTCAAGGCCTTGGTCAGCAGCTCCGGAGGCAGCCAGACGTGGATGTCGTCCCGCAGGACGATCTTGCCGTTGGCGGCCGCGTCGATGAAGCTGTCGTAATCCTTGAATTTCTGGCCCTGCACGAACGCTCGGGACAGGAAGGCGGTCAGCGTCTCGATGGTCGCCGACACATAAAGCTGCTTTGTCGGATTCCTGGGCTGCGAGGACCACCACTGGGTGTACTTTTGCTGGAAGGCCCCCGCGTCGGTGCCGAAGGCGGCCTTCCAGGCGTCCATCCAATATTGCCCCCTGCCCGAGCGGGTAAGCGGCTTGTTCCGCAGCGCCAGGGCGAACGCGGCCAGCGGCTTGACGTACTTGCCGTTTTCGGCGTGGTAGAGGAAATGGATCATCGACCATGACTGCGAGTAGTTGCGACGCAGATCCTGCCCGGAGGCCATGTTCCAGTCCCTTGTTTCCATGGTCATCAGCGTCGCGAACGGCAGCAGCTTCTTGTCGGAGATGTACCCCTGGATTTCATCCAGGTCGTCGTTCGACACGGCGCCGGTCTTCACGCTGCTGCCGGTCCAGAGGCCTTTGGCGAAATACTCCCCCAGCCCCTCGCTCATCCACACGGGCGAGTACGCGCCGAATTCGCTGGTGTAGGCAAACTGGCGGAACCCTTCGTGCTGAATCGTCTGCCAGGAATAGTCCTTGAATTTCCGTGAAAACAAGATGTCCAGGCTCTTGGCGATGGGGTCGTAATAGCCGGCGCTGCCGCTGTCGCCGCCGGCGGCGAGGAAGTCCCTTTCGTTGCTGAACAGGCGGATGACCTGCTTTTTCTTGATCTCCCGGACGAAGGGTTTGGCGATGCGGTAGTATTCCTCGAACATCGAGTTCATGCGGATGACCACCTCGCGCGCGTCACTCTGCGAAACGTCCGTCTCGAAGATGTAGTAGGGGGTCTCGAAACGAGTCCCTCCTCCGCCCATCGCGGCACCGGCGCAGGCCGCCAGGATCGTTGCCAACAATACGTTTCGAAACATAACGTCTCCCTTTTCCTTGGCCGGACACGGCTGCAGCCATCGTGCCCCGCATGGTTTCGTTACGCAAGCCCGCCGGACCATCATTATCTGACATTTCCCAAAGTGCGACGGGTGAGCGACGAGAGCATTATACCGAGGCGCCCGAGGAGGCGACAAGGGCGCATTGGGCGGCGAAGGAGCGGGAATCGGGTTTCGGGATTCGGGAAGAAACAGCAAAGAACCTCTTCGCCGTTTCTTCCCGATTCCCGAATCCCGAAACCCGATTCCCGCTTTGGCTGCTTGACCCGGCCTTTGCGATTGCCGATATAAACTGTGTCGCGAAGGCTGGCGATGCGCCTTGGCTGGTAGTGGCTTGTTGTTCGGACTGGAGGCTGGAATCGCAATGTTAGAGAGGATATTGAATTTCTGTCGCCCCAAGGATCGCACGGTGGCGCGGGAGCATTATACTCGCGGCACGGCCTTGTACGAGCGGGGCCACTTTGAGCAGGCGGCGGCGTGTTTGAAACAGGTGCGGGGAGGCGCCGACGCGGTTTCGCGGATGGCCCGGTACTACGAGGGCATGTCGCATCGGGCGCTGGGGATATCGGACTTGGCCGAGGGGCGGTTCACGCGGGCGGAGGAGCATCTTCGGGCGGCGTCGGAACTGCTGGGCGAGGCGGCGGACCTGACGTCGTACCTGGCCTCGCTGTACGCCCAGACCGGGCGGTTCGGGCAGTGCGCCACCCAATTGGAAAAGGCCCCGCCGCAGCCCGAGAACGCCGCCTCCGCCGCGCGAAAGCTCGCGCAGGCGCAGTGGCAGGCCGGACGCCGCGAGCAGGCCATGCTCACGGTGACCGAAGCCTTGCGAACCGTCGGGCCCGAGGCCTGCCTGTACCTGCAACTGGGCCTGTTCCACGCGGCGAAGGAAGATTACGCCCAGGCTGTCGAAAGCCTCAGCCGGGCCTCCCAGGCCGACTGCACCAGCGCCAAGACGCATCAATGGTTGGGCCTGGCCGCGGCGGCTGGCGGAAACCTTCGCCTGGCGATTCGCTCGCTGCAACGGGCGCTGCAACTTCGCCCCACCGACGTGACGCTGGCCTACCAGTTGGCCATGGCGGCCCGCACGGCCGCCGGCGAAGGCTACCGCGTGGTCGTGCAATTGCCCGAAAACCTGACCACGCAACCCAACTCCACGCTCGCCGAGCAGTTGGCCAGGTTCGTCACGAACGAAAAAGAATTCGTCGAGGCGTTCCTGTCGCTGCCGCCCAGCGAGGTGGACCGCGAGTTGTTCGGGACGCTGGCGAGCATCGTGCAGACGGCCTTGGCGCAGAACGAAAATTACGCGGACCTGCGATATGTGGCGGCGGCCCTGCAGCAGCGGCTGGGACAGTTGCGCCTGGCGACGGAGCACGCCCAGGCGGCGATCTGGATCAACCCCGGGTACGTCAAGGCGCGGGTGCTGCTGGCGGACCTGCTTTGTGCGCAGGGTCAGCGGGCGCAGGCGGCGGGGCACTTGCAGGCGGCGATCCGATACGGCGCCGATTGGCCCGACATTCACTATCGGGCGGGACAACTGTTGTTCGCGAACAATCAGCCGGCGCAGGCCCGCGAGCATTTCAAGCGGGCGCTGGAATTGAACGCGAGCTTTAAACCGGCCGCCGCCGCGCTGGCGGCCTGGGCGGCGTGAAAACGAAACGTAGCATGGGCGTCCCGCCCATGAGTATCACGGCCGTCCCGGCCGTGTCTTTGTTGCGGTCGTTATCGTGTCGATAAAAAACAGAAGAAGCTCAGACATGGGCGGGACGCCCATGGGACTCATGGGCAAGATGCCCATGCTACAAGGTCGGAGGTCACGTGAGTCATCTGCTTGAATTATTGGGTCGCGGAGTGGGCCAGGAGATCGGCGAATACCTGGACCGTTACTACTGGACGCCGCCGAGGGAGGGCGTCCAGGAACTCCGAACGCAATGTCAGGAACACCCGGACTGGCCTGACCTTCAGTTGAGGCTGGGGCTGGTGCTCCTGCGCGGCGGGGAGTTGGACGAGGCCGCGACCCTGCTGGGCAATGCGATCCGCCGCAAGCCGGACTACCTGGCCGCGCGGTTGGCGCTGGCGGCGACGCTGGCGGAGCAAGGGCAAATCGAGAAGGCGATGGAGCACCTGAAGCTGGCCAACCAGACGCATCCGGGAAAGGTGCCGGTGCTGTTCGCGATCGGCTTCTGCCTGGAGCGGCTGGGGCAGGCGGAAAAAGCGGCGGAGTATTACCGCGACGCGGTGGCCGGGGACGGATCGTTCCGCCCGGCGCGGGAGCGGTTGGCGGCCATCGAGGTGGTGCGGGGCGACGACGCGGCGGCCATCGAGCAGTACGTGGCCTTGCGGCAGGAGTGCCCGGAAGAGGGCTGGATTCGCTCGGCCTTGGCGCACCTGTATTTTCGCGCGGGGCAGTACGGGCAGTCGATCGAGGAGTTCGAGACGGCCATCGCGATGGAGCCGGAGAATTGGGCGCTGCGGGACGACGAGGTGGAAGTCCTGGTCGCCGACGGGCAGATTCGCGAGGCCATCGCGCGGCTGCACTCGCTGCTGGAGGACCAGGAAGAGTTCGCCGACCTGCACGTACGGCTGGGGGACCTTTACGGAAAGTGCGGCGACGACGAGGCGGCGATGAAGCACTATCGTCGGGCCCTGGAGCTTTCGCCCACGTACCTGGAGGCCCACGTAAAAGCGGGCACGCAGCACCTGGGGTGCGGGCGGTGGGAGGAGGCGGCCGAGGAGTTTTGCCGGGCCAGCGAGCTTAACGACGGGGCGCTGGTCAATTACGTCGGCATGGGCGTGGCGCAGTCGGCGATGGGGGACAACGCGGCCGCACTGAACAGCTTCGAGTTGGCGGTGGCGATCGAGCCCAACAGCACGCTGCTCTTGGCGGAGATGGCCAAACTGCAACTTAAGGCGGCCGTGGCCGATTCGTTCCTGCGGAACTTCGAGGCCGGCAAGGACGTGCCGGTGGCGGAGATCGACCTGGACAACGACGACCTGCTGAACAAGCAGGCCGACCGTCACGCGGAGGAGGTCCAGCAGCATCCGCTTCACGCGGACCTGCGGTATCGCTACGGCGTGCTGCTGCGGGCGCAGGGGCGGCTGGGAGAGGCGATCGAGCAGTTCGCCAAGGCGGTGGAACTCAACCCGACGTACGTGCAGGCGATCATCAAGCTGGGCATCACGCAGCAGGACCTGGGCATGACTCAGGAGGCCGTCGAAACGTTCAAGTCGGCGCTGGCGATCCGGCCGGAGTTCGTGGATTTGCACTACCGCCTGGGCCTGCTGTACACGGATCGGCGCGAATTCGAGGAGGCCGTCAAGCACATGGAGCAGGCCTCGGCCGGAGCGCCCAACAACGAGCAGATCCGCGCCGGCCTCGCGCTGTCGCTTCAGAACATGGGACTGATGGACAAGGCCACCGCGACCTGGCGGAGCCTGTGGAAGGTCCACGAGAAGACGACAAAGAACTAGACTGTCCGCCATTGATTCGGAAATATTTTCTTGGTGGACATGGTGTACTTCCGCACCGTAGAATCCATGCCCAAGGAGAAAACGGGCATGGCGGACTCAGAACAGACCAGGGTTAACACATTCGTTGAGCGGCAGCTTGATCGATTGGCGGAAGAGATCGAGAAAAAACTTTCCTCCGACGTCATGGCTGTGGTGGGACCGATCTATCCGGGGTTGGATGACGGAGTCCGTCAGGCTATTGAGGCCCGCAAGCAACAGACGGCTGGATTGAAGAAGGCTCTTGCAATCATATTGGATACGGGCGGCGGCATCATTGAGGTGGTTGAACGAATGGTGAACACGATCCGTCACCACTACAAAGAGGTGACGATGATTGTCCCCGGCCGCGCGATGTCCGCCGGGACCGTTTTTGCCATGTCGGGCGACCGAATCATGATGGACTATTTCTCATGTCTTGGCCCGATCGATCCGCAGATTGAACGCAACGGTAAATTGGTTCCAGCCTTGTCATACCTGGTCCAGTTCGAGAGATTGAAGGAGCGATCCGCCAGAGGAGAGATCACGACGGCCGAGATGGTTTTGCTACAACAACTCGACTTGGCGGAACTTCATAGCTTCGAGGAAGCGCGTGAGTTGTCCAATACGCTGCTCAAGGAGTGGCTGGCCAAATACAAGTTCAAGGATTGGAAAAAGACCGAGACGCGCCAACTCGACGTGACTCCGAAGATGCGTGAAGAGCGAGCCCTTGAGGTCGCGCAGAGGCTGATGGATCACCAAAGGTGGCATTCGCACGGCAGGCCGATCTCAATGGAGGTGCTGCGGCGGGATTTAAATCTCAAGATCGAAGACTTCGGCGCGGATGCCGATTTGAGCAGACAAGTTAAAGAATATCAGCAGTTCCTAGCCGATTATATGAGCAAGATCAGTGTATATGGTATTGTGCATACGAACGGTATCTGCCTAAAATGAGATGGTGATGCGGGTGAGGCATCAGAGGAATCCGATATGGCTCCGGTTCTCGATATAAAACAAGTGGCTGCAACCAACCCATTCGTTGATGCGCGGAAGATCGACCAACTTATGGCGTTTCAACAAGCGATGGAAAAGGCCGGCGTTATGAGAAAAGCCGATTACCGGCTATCACCGCCCCTGGGAATCGGCCCGGCAAAGGCTGCCCCCGCCGGGCCATTCATTGTTCGTATGCATTTCAGATAACGAGTTATAGGGTTAGAACTTTCTCCAACCGGTCCAGTCCCTTGTCGATCTGGGCCATGCTTGTCGCGAAGGACAGCCGCACGCAGGCGTCCTCGCCGAACGCGCCGCCGGGGACCAGGGCCACCTTGCACGTTTCCAGCATCGCCTGCGCGAAGGTCAGCGAGTCGGTTATCTTCACGCCGCCGATCGTGCGGCCGAAGTGCGAACTGATGTCCGGGAAGCAGTAGAACGCGCCGGTCGGTTGGACGCACTGGACGCCGCTGATGGCGTTCAGGCGGGCGGCCATGTGAACGCCGCGTTTCTCGAATTCGACGCGCATGGCCTCGATGGCGGCGGGGGCCTGCGGCGAGGTCAGTGCGGCCAACCCGCCCGCGACGACGAAGCCTGCGACGTCGGAGGTCTCGTGGCTCATCAATCGCCGCATGGCGGCGATGACGTTCTTGGGACCGGCCGCCCAGCCCAGCCGCCAGCCGGGCATCGAAAACGTCTTGGCGAATCCGTTGACCGTGATCGTGCGCTCCGGTAGCGCCTTGTCCAGCGACGCGAACGAAACGGCCTGCGTTTGGCCGTAGACGAGCCTCTCGTAAATCTCGTCGCTCAGGACGGCCAGTCCGGTTTGCAGCACGGCCGCCGCGATGGCTTGGAGTTCGGCAGGGCTGTACGTCACGCCGGTGGGGTTGCACGGTGAATTCATGATCAGGATTTTCGCCCCGGGCGCGGCGTCGAGGATTTGCCGCGGCGTGACCTTGAAACCGTCCTTGGCGCGTGCGGGCAGGAACACCGGTTGCCCGCCGGCCAGGCGGACCATTTCGGGATAGCTCACCCAGTAGGGCGAGGGGATCAGCACCTTGTCGCCGGGATTGAGCAGCACCTGCATGGCCGCGTAGATCGCGTGCTTTCCGCCGAAGGTACAGATCACCTGATCGCTTTGGTCGTGCTGTCCGTTCTCGCGGG
>CAZYDC010000235.1:0-7935 GCA_964646065.1 uncultured Planctomycetaceae bacterium
CAGGATGCGGCCGAGCTTGGGGCCTTCCTCCAGGCCGAGGCTCTTGAGGTCCTTGCCGGTCACCAGCGGCGGGGGGGCGACCTTCGACGGATCGACCTTGCCCGCCCGTCGCGACAGGGCGGCCGACAGAGTCGCCTTGCCCGTCCGGAGCAACTCCTCGACCCGCTGCAGGGCCAGCAGCCGTTTGAAATTGCGGTTGGCCATCAGCCGCTTGAGGTCGGCCAGGGACATGGGTTCGCGGTCCCTCAAATGCCCCGCGAGGAAGACCAAGCCGTCCCGCAGTTCGTTCGACGCGCCCCATCGCCGAACCATGGCGGCGATGGTCGCAACGTTCAACTCGCACAGGAGAGCCGCCAGCGTCAGCGTCAGGTCTTTGCGGGCAGCGACGGATTGCACGCGCTGTACCCCGCGAGACCAGGAAGCGGAAAAGGGGACAGGCACCGCCAAATCCGCCTTCGGCGGAGCGGAGCCAGTCCCCGTTTCCGCGAACAGTTCGGGCAGGATGTGCCGGGCCAGGCCCAGTTCTTCCAACCGCGCCAGCGCCGCGGCGGCAGAGGGCTTGGCGAGCATCTTGGAAAGTTCGTCGAAAACGCGCTCGCCGCTGATGCCGGTGATCTTGGGCGAGTGATAGCGGACGGCGGCTGCCGTGGCGGGCTCGATCTCGAACCCCAGCCGCACGGCGAACCGCACGGCCCGGACCAGGCGAAGATAGTCCTCGCCGAACCGCAACTCCGGCGAGCCGATGGTCCGGATGACGCCCCGGCCAAGGTCCTCGCGCCCGCCGACGTAGTCGATCACCTCGCGGGCAATGGGATCGTAGAACATGCCGTTGATCGTGAAGTCGCGGCGCAGAGCGTCCTGCCGGGCGGTGGTGAACGTGACGTGGTCAGGCCGCCGGCCGTCGCTATAGGACTCCTCGCTGCGGAACGTCGTGACCTCGACGCGTCGGCGATCCACGATGACCATGGCCACGCCGAACTGGGCCCCGACCAGCAGCACGTGGCGGAAGAGCTTTCGCACCTGCTGGGGCGTGGCGCTGGTGGCGACGTCGTAGTCGGTCGAGCGGACCCCCAGCAGCATGTCCCGAACGCATCCGCCGGCGAAGAGGGCCTCGAAGCCCGCCTTCCTCAGAACGCGGACGACCCACATCGCGACGGACTTGGTGGCGGCGTTGGACATGGAGGGATTGTAGATTTACAATTGACGATTGACAATTGACAATTGAAGGACGGGATTCGGGAATCGGGTTTCGGGAATCGGGAATCGAGACGCCCCCAGCCGAACCTACCTTGCCTTCGATTTCTCGAAGTACTTTACGCCGTCCATCCCCTTGAAATGCTCATCCTGGGTCCACAGGATAGCGTCGAACATTCTTGCGGTGGCCAGAATAACGCTGTCGGCCAGAGGAAGCTTCAGTTCGTGGGAGATTACGGCGGACGCCACAGCGATCTCCGCATCCAGATCGACGACCAAACCTTGGTGCATATAAGCTGTGTCGGCGAAGGCGACTTGTTGGCCTCGAGTCTGAAGGGCTCGTTTGTGGACTTCGTAAATTGTGATGGAGGGAACCAGAAGATTGGATGTATCCTTGACGGCACGGTAATAGCGTTCAGCCCCGGGACTGTCGGCGAAATATTCCAGCCAACAAGAAGAGTCAACCAAGTTCATATCCGGTCTTCTTCCCGTTCAACCGTTGTGTCGATTCCACGGAGGGAGCCGCGCAGGTTTTCGATTGTTTCCACGGGAATCATCTCAATCCGATTCTCAAATTGGAAAACCTGAAGTTTCCGCCCGGGTCGAATCCTCATCCGCTTGCGAATTTCCAGGGGAATTACCACTTGGAACTTAGGCGACACTTTTACTGTGGTCATACGTTATCTCCATCGATCATGCCTTCATAGTACATTATATCTATCGATCATAAAAATGGGAGAGATAAATGGAAAAAGCGGGACTCGGGTTTCGGGATTCGGAAGGAAACGACAAAGAGTTTCTCCTCTGCTTCTTGCCCGAATCCCGACACCCGACACCCGAATCCCGTTCCAGTCAATTTTTCGCGAGCTTGGGATTGAGGTGAGCGGGTACGGCGTCGGCCTGGGAGGTCTTTCGGTTGGCGACCATGGCCTCGGCGACCAGCAGGACGATGACGATGGCCAGCAGCAGGTCCCACCAGTTGTGGCCTTGGGCGACGGTTTCGGCCTGGTCGCCGGCCTCCTTGAGGGTGGGGGCGACGTAGGCGTAGGGCAGTCCGCGGCGGTTCAGCGCGGTCTGGAGGTTCTTGGGCGTGAGGGCATCCAGGTCGCTCTCGCTGCCGACCGGGTTGACCGCGAACGCGCCTTCAAAGCCTCCAGCGGCGGCCGTCGCGGGGGCGGCCGGCAGGGGGCCGTCGGACTTGAGTTTTACCTGATCGCCCTGCGCCGCCTGCCAGCGATAGAGCCCGGGCATGGCGGTCTTGGCGAAGATCGCGCGGAAGCCGTCGGTGTCGCTCCAGGCGGCCTGCATCTGGACGGGGGCGACCTTCTGGGCCTCGCCCGGCGCCCAGACGGTCAGCGGAAGCGTGGCCGGGTGGGAGGCGACCTCGCCGGCCGGCGGGCCTATGGGAATCGTCACCTGCGAATCGGGCGAGTACATCGCGGGCGTCTGCGATTGCCGCGCGGCCGAGAGGCAGAGTTTTTCGAGCATCGGCAGGAACAGCGGGCCGCCGCCCACCGGCAGGTTGGCCCACCGGGGCGAGGCCGTCGTCGCGAACAGCACCGACTTGCCCTTGCCGAATGGTTTGACCAGCACCAGCGGGTCGGTGTTCTTAAGCCGCATCAGGACCTTCGCGTCATCCTGCGGGCGAGAGAGCTTGTAATACCGCTGGACCAGCACGCGGGGGAAGTCGTTCTTGTTCTCGAAAATGCCCTTGAGATAGTCGCTGTTGGTGTCCATCCATTCGACGCTGAAGGCGTCGGCGCCGGGCCCGACCTCGCCGGTGGCGGGCTCGATCCGGGCCGGCAGCAGACCGCCGCTTTTGGCCAGGTCATCCAGCAGCAGCTTGTTGTAATTTTCGGGCAGCGACTGGGGCCCCAGGAACAGCACGCTGGTTCCACCGGCGGCGGTGAAGTCGGAGATCGCCTTGGCCTGGTCGGCGGTGAAGTTGGGCATCTCGCAGAAGAACGCGATCACGGCGCCTTTGAGCGAGGCCGCGGTGAACTGGTTGGCCTCGATGATCTCCGGGCGGATCGACCAGGGGCTCGAAGCGTCCGTGAACGGGTTGAGGGCCAGGTGGACTTCCTTGGCGCCGTCCAGGATTTCTGCCGACTCGCCCACGGGCGGGCCTCGAACGATCAGCGCCTTGACGCGGTCGGCGATCTCCAGCGAGAACGACCGCACGTTGTCCTCGGGCAGATCGTCCACGTCGGGGATCACGACGTCGCCGGTGACCACGCCCGGTTTGCCCATCGCGCGGTAGAACTTGACGGTCGTGCTGCTGCCCTGGTGCCCTGCCGGCGCCAGGGCCACCGTCGCCCGCGAATTCGCGACCTCCTGCCCGCCCAGCCGCAGCGCAACCTGGACCTTCTTATCGACCGGCGAGGAGTTGATCAGCGTGGCCGTGAACTCCAGCGACTGGTCCACCACCCGCTTGCCGGTGATCTCCAGGTTGCTGATGCCCACATTGTTCACAGGCCCGTGGGCCGTGTCGATGATGAACAGATGAATGTCCTTGGCCGCCGCCAGCGAGTCCAGTTGCAGCAGCTCCTCGAAAGTCGAACGCTGCAAGTCGCTGAAGATGTAAATGGATCTTTGCGGCAATGAAGGGTCCTGAAGCAGGGCGACGGCCTGCTGCACTCGCTGCGCGATGGGCGCGCGACCGTAACTGATCGTGGCCTTTTCCACCTCGGGGCGGAGGCGTTCGATGTCGGCGGTCAAGGCGGGCGTGCCCTGGGGGCCGTTGGTGACAAGCACGGCGGCCATGGCGATCTGGTTCTTGGCGTCGCCGCCCAGCAGATTCATCGCCTCGCTTTTGGCCAGCGCGAAGCGGGTGGAACTCTCGCTGTGGGCCTGCATGGAGTAGCTGTTGTCCAAGATGACGACGGCGGAGAATTTTTCTCCGCCCAGCCAGCCCTGCCCCGCCTTGGAGAGCGGTTCGGCGACCGCCAGGGCCAGCAGCCCCAAGAGCGCCGCCCGCAAGAGCAGCAGCAGCCAGTGCTGGAGTTTCCTTCGCCGCGAGGTCCTTTGCATCGAGCTCTTGAGGAATCGCAGCGTGGGGAACAGCACCTCCTGTGCCTTGACGGAGGACAGCAGGTGCAGGACGAACGGAATCGCCGCGGCCAGAAGGCCGATCAGGAGCAGCGGGGTTGCGAATACCAGGGCCAACGTCATCGCGACATGGTCCTCCGGCGCGAGAGGTAATTGAGCAACATGCGGTCGTACGGCGTGTCGGTCGAGGTCAGGACGTATTCAATGTTGCGGTCGGAACATTCCTTGCGGTAGCGGTCGACGAACGCGTTGATGTCCTGGAGGTAGGCCTCGCGGACGTGCCGCGGATCCACCTGGACGCGCTCGTTGGTTTCCATGTCCACGAACGACATGATCTTCTTGAACGGAAAATCCATCTCCGCCGGGTCCATCAGGTGGAAGACGATCATCTGGTGGCGCTTGAACACGAAATGCTGCAAGGCCTTCATGATCTCCGACTGGTCGTCGTAGAGGTCGCTGATGATGATGACCAGCCCACGCTTGCCCAGGCCGTTGGCCAACTCGTGGAAGACCGGCGCGATGGCCGTCTCCTTGCCGGGCTTGAGCTGCTCGAGGTTCTTGAAGAGCCGGTCCATGTGGGCGGGCGTCGAACCGGGGGCCAGGTGGAACCGCACCTTGCTGTCGAATGCGATCATGCCCACCACGTCCTGCTGGCGGCACATCAGGTAGCTCAGGCAGGCCGCCAGGAAGCAGCCGTAGACGAACTTGCTGCTCTGCCCGCTGTGGCGATAGCCCATCGAGCCCGAGACATCCAGCAGGATGTGGGCCTTGAGGTTGGTCTCCTGCTCGTACTGCTTGATGTAGTAGCGGTCGGAGCGGCCCCAGGCGACCCAGTCCAAGTGGCGAAGGTCGTCCCCGCGGGCGTACTCGCGATGTTCGCTGAACTCCACCGAGAAACCCTTGTGCGGGCTGCGGTGCAGGCCGGAAATGAAACCCTCCACGGCCGTGCGCGCCAGCAAGCTGAGATTCTGCAGCTTGGCGATCCGTTCGGGCTCAAAATATGCGTACGCGGATTCAGACATAAAACCTCAACGGCGGCCAAAGGCATTATTCGCCATTGGCTTTCTTCATCAGCCTGAGCACCATATTACCATACGTTCGCGTCCTGACCTCCGCCAACAATCCCAGTGACGGGGGCGGCTGGGCCTCGTCGTCCGTCCGCAGCACGACGATGCCCTCGGGGGCCAGCTTCGCGGCCAGCGGGTCGAAAATATTTCGCGAGGCCTGCGTCCAGTCCCACTGCCGCGCCAGGGCGTAGGGCGGATCGACAAAGGCCACGTCCACCGGCGCCGTCAACTCGCGCAGCCATTGCGCCAGGCGGTTCTCGACGTCGCCTCGCCAGATGACCGCCTGGGCCGTCGCCCGGCAATCCTGAAGGTTTCGCACCAGCCGGGCGATCACGGCAGGGTCGCGCTCGGCGAAACAGCAGTGTTCCGCTCCGCGCGACAACGCCTCGATGCCCAGCGTGCCGGTGCCGCAAAACAGGTCCAGCACGCGCTGGCCGGACAGGTCTTCGCCCAACATCGCGAAGAGCGACTTCTTCACGCTGCCGGTGATCGGGCGCGTGGAACTCTCGCCCGGTGGAGGCAGCAGGTCGCGTCCTTTGTACAGGCCGGCAATGATCCGCATTCGTTACCTATCTTTATCTAACTCGGACCCCGTCGCGCGGTTCCGAGGCAGACGATATCTTATCAGGATCGGGCGATGGGAGAAACGGCATTCGGGACTCGGGAATCGGGTTTCGGGATTCGGGAAGAACGGCAAAGATCCTCATCGCTGTTTCTGCCCGAATCCCGAATCCCGAAACCCGAAACCCGCCGCCGGTCCTATTTACCATTACCTTCCGCCGGCTGATTGGCGATGATCTTCGCCAGGTCCATGGCCATCTTGGCTTCAAGCTCGGTGTTGCGCCCCAGCGGGACAACCACGGTCCCGGGCGGTTCGGTGGTCTCATTCAGCACAAAAGTGTGCTCCGAGATGGCCTGCCCCGGGACCTGGAACATGCTGTAAATCGTCGATGTATCGTGCGGCTGCCATCGCGGCGTCTTGTCGGATCGGAAGGTTTGAACTTCGACCAGGGCGGAGTACTGCGTGGAATTGGGCGAGGCGGGCTTGACGCGAACGGTCACCTGGCGATAGATCGTCTGAAGCGTGTTTTCGGCCAGGTCGAAGTTTCCGGCATAGTCTTTCCGCCAGAACTCGAACCAGTGCCGCCCGACCATCGGGGCCGTGCGGATCACGCCCTCGCGGCGGTCCTGCGTGCCGCCTCGAAGCGGATCGGACGCAAAACCGTACTGGTCCAGCATCTGGATGCTTCCCTGCCAGACCGTCTCGAAATTCCGCTCCTGGGGCGTCATGGGCTGCGGAGAGACGACCGGCTGGGTGTAGTTGACCTCGCACCCGGCCAGCGGCAGCAGGATCGATCCGACGAGCGCGGCGGCAATGGTTCGGAGCATGGTGGCCATCCTGACTTTCCCCGCCGCAAGAGCCGGGGCGGAACGTTGAGACTCGCGCGGCGGCCGGGGTTGGCCGACACTCGCGACGGAAGGATTATTTATCTTGGCCTTTTTCATTTTTATTCGCGGCGACATTCGCTCACGCGCAAGATTATATCGTACTCTTGGAATGTTACAAGTTGGCACCCGCAAAAGCTGGTCTGCTCCCCGACAGGTCAGCACAATGCCCCCAGCCCCGGCTTCTCCCGAAGCCGGGGCAATTTTTATTACGGCAGATATTGCGCGGCGGCGAATTCCACGGGGCAGTCGAATCCGACTGGGCAACAACAAAAACAACTTTGCCGCGAATTCCGCGAATTCCGCGAAAGCAACAACGGCAAGACAGGTAAACGGTGAAGAAACAGCAAATTGCGCGAAAACAGCAAAGAAGCGGCATTCTCTTTCTTTGCTGTTTTTGCGTCCGGGCCGTTTCTTGCTTTCTCCGGTAAATGTGTTTTCTTCTTTCGCGTAATTCGTGGCTAATCCGTTGTCTTGTTGACGACGCAACCGCCCAGACGAATTCCGGAATGCCACTCCCACTTTCGATTCGCGTTGTTTACAATAGGGCGTCGGATCAAGGATGACGGGACTATGAAAACGGCAAACAGGATACCACGGAGCGGGCGTCTGTGGCTGGCGGGCCTGCTGGCTTGTCTGGCCACGATAACCGCATGGCCTTGCGCCGCGGGGGCGCAGGGCGCGTCGGGAATCATCAAACCCTCCGCGGCGCCGCCGCAAGAGGCCTCCGTCACGGACGAGCAGGTTTCGGCGGCCATCGCTCGCGGCCTGAAGTTCGTGCTGGATCACCAGAAGTCCGACGGTCATTGGGTCACGCCTTATGCCAAGCAGTTCCAGGGCGGCGCCGAGGCGCTGGCGGTCTTGGCGGCCCTGTCAGCCGGGGAGAAGCCCGACAGCGCCAAGCTGAAAACGGCCTTGGATTACCTGGCCTCGATCGATCCAGCGACCGTCTACGCGCGGGCGCTGCGCACGATGGTCTATTCGCGGCTGGACTCCCACTACGCCGACAAGTTGGCCGAGGACGTGAAGTTCCTGGTGGACCATCAGAAGTCCGGCGGATGGGGTTACGGCGTCGGGCACCAGACCACCGAGTTCAGGACCGAATGGACCGACGCGTCCAACACGCAGATGGCGTTCCTGGCCCTTAGCGACGCCGCCGAGTCCGGCGCGCCGGTGCCGC
>CAZYDC010000236.1:0-7929 GCA_964646065.1 uncultured Planctomycetaceae bacterium
TCTCCGTGGTTGCTGTTTCTTTTTGTTTCTTCTGTTCTCTTCTTTCACACAAAAGCAGCAAAGGCAAATACACGGGCGAGACGCCCGTGAGACTCATGGGCGGGACGCCCATGCTACTTCTCGGATACCGGCCACGCGATCATGTTGGCGCCGACTCGCCGGGGGTTGGCGGGCTTCCACACGTTCGTCACCTCGGGGCCCAGCGGCGTGGCGATGTCCAGGCCGCTCTGCGTGAGCAAGCGGAAGCTCGTCGGCATTATGTCGCATTGGACGGGCATGATCTTCGAGTGCAGGTCCTCGCCGAATCGCTGCTGCCACTGCGCGAAGGTGCGGGTGGTCTCGAAGTCCGGCTTGAGCACCGGGTCGCGGCCGAACACGTTGTAATCGGTGTGATTGCTCGTGTCGAGACGCTTGTCGTTCTTGTCCGCGTGCATCTGGAAGACCATGTCGGCGTTATAACCGGGCGTCTGGCCGGCGGGGTAATTATGCACCAGCAGGTTGTCCATCGCGCGGACGTTCTGGAGGTTCTCCCACGTGCCGTAGCGGTCCTCCAGGAAAATTCCGTTGGCGTTTCCGACCAGCGTGTTGTGGACGATCCAGAGCATGTTGTCGGGGATGTTCTCGACGCCGCCCAAGGCCGCGACGGCCTCGAACGCGCCCTGCGACCATCCCCGGTCGCCCTTGGCGTAGGCCTCCTTGGCCTCCTCGACCCAGTGCCGCTTGACCATGTACCGCGGGTAGTGCGTGGCGATCACGATCCCCGAGCTGCCGTTGGCGAAGATCAGGTTGCCCGCGAAAATGCCGCCGCCGAAATTCAGTTCGTGGTAAATGCCGCAACCGCGGTTGTGGTGAATGACGTTGTCCAAAAGGCGGATGTCCACGTTGGCCGTGTCGAACCAGATGGCCGTCGAGAAGTTGTAGGCCAACTCGCACCGGCGGACGGTCGTGCGCACGTTCTGTGGGATGTTCTTCATGCCGCCGTCGTGCCAGCCGCCGGCGTACAGGCGGTAGTTGTTGAACGTCAGCGTGCAGTCCTCAATGGTGCAATCCTTGGTGCATTGCAGGTGAAAGCCGGTGTTGGCCGCCCACGACAAATCGCAGCGACGGGCCAGGCAATCCTTGCAGTTGTACATCGCCAGGTTGCAGAAGTCCGCCAGCGTCATTTTGCAATCCTCCACGGTCACGCGCTGGCATTCGGCCAGGGCCGCCATGTTGCCGCGGCTGTGGCGGACCTCCAGGCCGCGAATCACCAGGTCGTGCGACTGCTTGACGAGCAGCGTGTCGCCGCGCACGCCCAGTTCCAGGTTGGCCCCGCGCGGATCGCCCGTGCGCACGTAGAGCAGCCCGTTCTTGCGGTCGTAGAAGAAGGTGTTGTCGCGTTGGTTGGCCAGGTCGGCCACAGTGCGGCCGCCCACGGCCAGGACGCCTTCGTCCTGCTCGGGCGAGGCGCCCATCTTGGTCCACGGCAAGCGGTCGGAAGACACGATCTGCGTGACATCGCGCTTGGCCGGGTCCTTCATGAAGTCAATGCGGCTGGGGTCGGTAAAGTATTCGTCGCCCAGTTTGATCTGCCAGACGCGGGTGTAGGCATTGGGGTAAGGCTCCGGCTGGCTTGGCTCGGCCGAGACCTGCCGCCAGTCGCCGCGGATGATCTCCGAACCCTTGATGACCACGCACTCGCCCGGCGCCGCCGCGAACGTGATCGGCCGACCGGGCGCGCCGCTGACCGTGATGTTCATGCTCTGGCGATACGTGCCATCATGGATCAGCACAGTGTCGCCCGGGGCCAACTCCTTGGCCGACCCGGCCCGGTCGAGAGTCTTCCAAGGCTTCTCCCGCGTGCCCGGCCCGACATCGGAAGCGGCTACGGCCGCCCCATCCACATGGAACACGCGCCCGCCCTGCCCAACCGTGGCCGAGGAGCAACCCGCCGAAACCGACAGCCAGGCCAAGGCCAGGCAAAACACGAACGGGACCGATGTTTTCATTGCAACTTCCTTCGTCTACAGTAGTTTAACCGCTATTTTACCATGCCACTGCATATGTGCATTCAATGCACATGTCCGAAAAACGTGGTCATTTTACTGATGTTTTTACCCACGTCTTTCACACATGGGGGGTACTTATGACATGTACATCCGGTGTACATATCAGCAAAACGTGTCCATTTTATTGACAATTTTACCCACGTCTTCCGTACGCAGGTCATCTAGGACATGTACGCGCCGCGTACACATCCCAAAAACGTGTCGATTTTTTGACGATTTTTAAACATGTCATTCCGGTTGGGTGTCAGGCAGACAGGATTGCCATGAGATTGGGATTAAGGTATACTGTTTCCCTCCCGACCTTTATGCCCGTAAGAATACCGATCCTCTCTAATTCCTTCAGGTACGATGAGGCCGTCTGCCGCCTAGCCAAGTCATTATCTGTCAAGAACTTAATCTTGCAGTAAGGCTGGGTGAAGATCAGTTCGATCAACTCTTTCGAGTAGACTCTTGACGGCAGGTTCTTTCGTGCCTCTTCGCAGGTCCTGTCAAAAAGGTCTTTGATCCTAACGATTCTGCTGGTTGTTTCGACCGCCGTTTCCTCAATCGCCGTCAGCACATATAGCAACCAAGGCTCCCATGCCTGATGCTCAGTCACATTTCTCAAAGACGCATAATACTCCGCCCTGTGCTCGATAATATAGCGGCTAAGGTACAACACCGGTATCAGCAGAAGTTTCCGCTGGATCAAGTATAGAAGGATGATGATTCGCCCCGTTCGCCCATTGCCATCGTGAAACGGATGGATCGCCTCAAACTGATAATGGATCATCGCGGCCTTGACCAGGGGATCAATATCGTCATTTCCGTGAATGAACTGCTCAAGGTTGCCGAGCTTCTGTCGTATTACGTCTTCGCCGACAGGCGGAATGTAGACGATCTGCCCGGTGTCGGGATTCTTCAGAGTCGTGCCGGGAATCTTCCTGACGGTCGTTTCCCTGCCCGTGATGGTTTGACATATCTCGCAAAACAGGTTCGTAGATAATGGCCTCTGCGAAAGCCGGTCATATCCCATCCGCAAGGCTTGGCGATACCGGAGCACTTCCTTGGCCTTGGGGTCGACGCTGCCGTCGTCCTCCTCGGCGGCGGCGGCTCGAAAAAGCTCATCCGTGGTCGTAACGATGTTCTCGATCTCGGACGAGAGCCTGGCCTCCTGCAAAGGAATCGCATTGATAAGCATTGCCTGGTTGGGTATCAGTTCGCCCAAGCCTTTGAGTTCCGCAAGAGCACGGCTGGCGGAAATGCTTCTCTTCAAGACGGCTTTTGTTTCCAGTTCCGCAGCCGGCGGCAGAAACGGAAGGTCGTTGAATGGTTTGTCAGCATCAAACGCCATGTAGAATCCTCATAAAGTCGAAATCGGCTGTTGCATTCTCGCCCGAGACATGCTGCGCCGCAAGCCGGAAAAAGGGGACAGACACGAATTAGCGGGATCGTCGTCCGCCGCAATTGGTTCGATGCAACAAATCAAGTCCGTCTCTGCCAAAACGATCACGCGGCGCTAATTCGAGTCAGTCCCCATTTTTCCCAATTTCCGGCAACGGGACCATCCGCACGCGGCCAGGTTCCACGACCGAGAAATTTCCTTCCCAATCATTGCGACTATGCAGCGTTAAGGCGACTTGCCTGGCAACGGCAACCGCCGATGGCAACGGAATCCGAAAAAGGACAACGCCTGCCGACGCCCGTTGTCCCGCGCGGTGTACCAACTCACCGAAATCCTTGTCAAACGTGACCAGCAGCCGCCCCTCGGCGCATGCCCGCTCAAGCACTAACACGTCGCTAGACCCCGGCATCGCCTGTCGGGCCCAGAGCACGTCATGCCCCAATTCCCGGAGAGCCTCGACCGCCAGCAGAGGGACGTTCTCGTTGCAAAGAATTTTCACGTGGCCTCCTCAGGCAGACATCGGGTAAATTCTTTCGGACCTTAGGCGATCCTCGGCGTACGCCAGGCAAGCCAGAATGTCCTCCCGCGACAGGCCGAGATAGTTGTCCAGAATGTCCTTTTCGCTCCAACCCTGTGCAAGAAGTCCAACGACAAACTCCACAGCAAGGCGCGTCCCCTTCACGATGGGTTTGCCCGCCAGAACCGCCGGATCAATCACGATTCGCTCTTGCCAGTCCATCTTTGGTTCTCCTCAATTCTTCAAGCCACGATTAGGGGCAAACGCAGCCCTCTACATTATTCTCGCCCGAGACATGCTGCGCCGCAAGCCGGAAAAAGGGGACAGACACGAATTAGCGAGATCGTCGTCCGTCGCCGCTGGTTCGGTGCAACAAATCAGGTCCGTCTCTGCCAAAATAATCACGCGCCGCTAATTCGAGTCAGTCCCCATTTTCCGGCCTGCTCTTCAATCCGCAATCCGAATTCCGCAATCCGCAATTCTTACTTCCGCCCCGCCTTGGCCAGTTTTTCTTGGGCCGCGTGCATTTGTTCCGCCGTTGGGGCCTTGCCGGTTTCCATCATGTCGCGGAAGCAGTCGAAAAGGTAGGTAGCGTCGTGCGGGCCTGGCGAGGCTTCGGGGTGGTACTGCACGCTGAAGAGCGCCTTGTCCGGATGCGTGAAGCCCTCGACGGTGTGGTCGTTGAGGTTGATGTGCGTGACCAGCGCGCCGCCGGCCTGGAGGGATTTTTCGTCGGCGGCGAATCCGTGGTTTTGCGAGGTGATTTCGACCTTTCCGGTGGCCTTGTTTCGCACCGGCTGGTTGGCGCCGCGGTGGCCGAACTTGAGTTTGTAGGTCCGCCCGCCCAGCGCCCAGGTCAGCAGTTGGTGCCCCAGGCAGATGCCGAAAATCGGCACGCGCCCGATGATCTGCCGCAGCGTTTCGATGGCGTACGTGACCGCCTCCGGGTCGCCCGGGCCGTTGGAAATAAACACGCCGTCCGGTTTGCGATCCAGGATTTCCGCGGCGGCGGCGGAGGCGGGAACCACATGCACTTTGCAGCCGCACTCCACCAGGTTGCGAAGGATGTTCATCTTGGCACCGCAATCGACGGCCACCACATTGAACACCCGCGCGCCGTGGTCGCGATGCAACTGCGCGAACTTGCTGGAATAGCCGTCCGGCCAGTCGTAGGCGGCCTTGGGCGCCACCAGCGGCACCAGATCCTGCCCGGCCATCGATGGCATGGCCTTGGCCCGCCTGACCAGTTCGGCCTCGTCCAGCACTTCCGTGCTCAACAGGCCGTTCTTGGAGCCGTAGGTCCGCAGGTGCTTGGTCAGGGCGCGGGTGTCCACGCCCGCGATGCCCATGATGTTCTCGCCGGCCAGGTACTCCGCCAGCGACTTGGCCGCGCGGAAGTTGCTGACCACCGGCGAGAGTTCCTTGATGACGAACCCGGCCACCTGGATGCGGCGGTCGTGGCTTTCGACGTCCTCCACGTTGATGCCGTAATTCCCGATCAGCGGGTAGGTCATCGTGACGATCTGCCCGGCGTAGGAGGGATCGGTCAGGGCCTCCTGGTAGCCCGTCATGGCGGTGTTAAAAACGACTTCGCCCTGCGCGGTGCCCGTGGCGCCAAAGCTGGTCCCGCACAGCACCAGTCCGTCCTCGAGGGCGAGTTTGCATTCCTTGATCGGCATTATCCATTTCCTGTACGGCAGGTCGTAGTTCGTAGTTCGGAGTACGTAGTTCGGAGGAACAGCGGCACCAAAGCGAACAACGGCGTCTGCGTCGAACGATCCGAACTCTTTCCGTTCTTGCCGTTACTACGAACTACGTACTCCGAACTACGAACTACGAACTTCTTTTCTTCACGCCGCCGTTGTTTAAGGCACCATCATATTGCGCCGATGTCAGTAACGCAAGGTTGCTGACTCTTCCCCTATGGGGAACAGCACTTGAAGGACCCGGCAGTCCCATCGGGACGGAGGAACCGGGTCCTATTTTTATTCCAGGAAACAGCGAACCGACGAACAATCGAACCGAAGAAGGCAGAAGTAAAGATCTAAGATTCCGACTCCGTACTTCTTCATTTTGCTGTTCGAATGTTCGAATGTTCTGCGGTTTGCTTTTTCCGAAGCGTGGGGCGGTCTCAATTTAACTACTTCACTTCCACCCTCACCGCAGGTTGCAGCATCACCGGGCCGAGCAAGCCGGAATCCAGCAGCGGCGAATCAGCCTTGTAGGGGTTGAACGTGGTCCAGGTGAAGCGGTCCTTCTCGGGCAGCTTCTGGTCGCCGATCAGGCGGTTGGGCCAAAGATTGGTCACCTTGATTTCCAGGCGGTTGGCGCCGGGCTTGGCGGCGGCGGAAATCTCCACGCGGAACGGCGGCTTCCAGAGCACGCCCAGGTTTTGCCCATTCAGCGACACCTCGGCAAGATTCTTGACCATGCCCAAGTCCAGGTACAGCATCTTGCCCTGGCCGAGCATGGCCTCCGGTACGTCGAGTTGCCTCACATACGTGGCCGTGCCGGAGAAGTATTTCACGCCGTCATCCTTGTGTTGCGGCCAGGAGATCAACCGCTCGAGCGTGACCGATTCCGGCGCGCCCCACTTGGGCGGGAACCGCAACTCCCACGGGCCGGCGACCTCCAGCGGGTCGGCGACCGAAGCCACTTCCACCGTGCGGGTCTTGCCCGAGGCGGCCGTGAGCGTGAACGCGCCGGTCGTGTTGGACGTCAAAACGCAGGTTCCGTTGGCGGCGACGGCCAGGCCATACTGCGGCGGCTCGATCCGGCCGATGTCCACGTATTCCTTTTCATGCACGACGATGGTCGACGGTCGGCCGTCGTAGACGTACTCCACGCGCATCTGTTTGATAATCAGCGGGGCCGGGTCGCCGGCGATGTCGTTCTCGGCCGCCACCACGAGCTTGCCCTCGCGGACCATCGCGGCGAGCTTGGCGGTCACGTCCACGGTCTTGGCGGCCTGGTCCAGTTGACCATACACGGCCTTGCGGATCTCCAGGGTGTGCTTGGCGCCGGCCTTGTTCTTTTCGGCGAAGGCCACGGACACGAAGGGGTCCGCCTGCGCCGGCCGGTCGCGGAACACGACGAACACCGAGCCGAACGGGTCGAACCGAACACGAACCGTCGTGCGGCCATCCTTCTCATGCCACAGCGGGGCAGGCTCGATCAGGCCGCTGTCGGGGTGCCAAAGTTCCGGCTGCTTGCCGCTGACGCGGAACGTGCAGTCGGTTTCCGTGTAGTCCGCCTTCTGGTTCGAGACGAAATAAATGTCCGTGTCGGCGTCGCGCCGATGGATGTCCAGCAGCTTGGCCCGCGGGGCGTCGGCGAACTCGAAGTCCGGTTTGAGAGCCAACGTGGTGAAGACCTCCGCCAGCGACGTGGCCGGCGTCACTCTGCCTGTAGCATGGGCATCCTGCCCATGTGTGACGCGGGCATCTTGCCCGCGTGTGCCGCGAGCGTCCCGCTCGCGGTCTTGTCGTTCTTGTTTTTGTTCTGAAGAAGAAACGGCAAGAAACGGCGAAGACGCGGGCAAGATGCCCGCGACACACGAGGGCGAGACGCCCTCGCCACGTTTCGGATTTGCCCCCCACAGTTCGTCGGCGAGCTTTTCCACGTCCGCGTCGCAGGCGGGGTAGTCGTTCATGCTGGGCGACCTGGCCGGCCGCGGCCCGACGACCGTCGCGCCGGCACGCACCAACTCGGCCACCTTCTTAAGAACCGGCGGCGTGAGGCGGTCGCCCTCCGGCAGCACAAGCACGCGGTAGCTCATGCCGTCGGGCAGCACGATTCTCCCGTCCTTGACGGCCATGCGAGTCATCAGCACTTCGGTGTTGCAGACATCATAGTCGTACCCCGCCGGCGGTCCCGGCCTCAGGATGTCCCAATCCAGATTGCGCGGCGCGCCTTCGCCGTAGTAGTAGCACAGGTCCCCCACAAACAGGCCGCGTGCGAGCAGGTGCTGGCAGCGGGCC
>CAZYDC010000237.1:0-7923 GCA_964646065.1 uncultured Planctomycetaceae bacterium
ACCCCCAAATCGTCAACTCGACCCACTCAGCTAGAAGGATGAAATATGCGGGCTAAGAGCTTGGCATGGCTTTAGGTTACGTCCCGCCAGCCTATGGCGTAGACCTATACGGATGATAGTTCGTAACCGACCTGGATCGTCCGCCACCTTCGCTACCCGGGCGCAGACCTTAACCGCAGTCCGTAGCGAACGGCTTGGAACGGTCGATTCCCGATGACGCGGTTTATTTCAGCGGAGTCGGCTGGCAGAGATTGTCCGCCTTCCCCGCGACGTGGCCACACGCCTTGCAAATGTACTTGGGCGCCTTGACCACCGTCTCGATCATCTTGAGGTCAAGGTTACAGGGGCAACAGGTCATTGCGCACATCTTCACTTCGTGCCCGGTTTCGGACTTGGCCATGAGGAACTCCTGTTCATTTGGGTCGAATGGCGTATCGTCTGATTATAGGCAATCACCGGAGGCGATGAAGAACAGGATAGGTTCTTATCGCTTCAGCCCACGGCGAAGTCACTTGGAATGACCCGCATGGCAGCGCGGGCATTGCCCGTGAAGAAGGACCTCCGAGTAACGGATCGTGTAGTTTCGTGGAACACCCAGGGATTGAAGAAAGCGGCTGGGCAAAAGCGAGTCATGCAGGCATTCAACTTTTCCGCAGGATTCGCACACGAAATGTGGATGACGATGCTCCGAGGATTTTTCGGCGTCCCCAAGGGCAAAGAGCCAAACATTGTCGTCCCGATGAATCCGGTGAACGATCTTTTTGTTCACGAACGTCGTCAGCGTGCGATAGACCGTCACAATGTCGGTGCCGGCGGGTAATCCAGCCAGGATGTCGGCGGCGGAAAGCGGCGCCTTAGCGGCTTGCAAAGCGTCGATCACCCCGACGCGCACAGGGGTCCGCCGGAGCTTGGCTTGACGCAATAACGAATCGGAGTTCTTTGTCACGGTCATGCCCCGATTGTACTCGCTTCGGCGCGTTCGCAAAAGAGTCATCGCAGGTTAAATTTGGGCTGATGTAAAACTTTTTTGGATTATTCCAATCTTAACTTGCAACTGTATTGCATGTGCAATATAATGGCATACGTTATTGAATGGCATAAGTAACTTACTTGCACTGGCTCGGGCGATGGTCGCCCGGCCGGCGCATAGGATTGCGAACTCATTTTAGAAAGTGGAAGGAGAGCATCATGGCGAGTCGGAAGGCAGTGCGGTCAGCCAGGAGTTACCGAGGGTTCACGTTGATCGAGTTGGCGGTGGTGATGATGATTCTGGTCGCGTTGGCCGGCGTCATGGTGCCCATGATGAGCGGGTTCACCGACCGAGCCCACGACAGCGCGGCGGCGACCAACGTGTCGGAGCTTATGAAACAGATCGAGATGTATAACGTCAAGACGGAAAAGGGATATCCCGACCAGTTCGATTCGTTGGTCAGCGGCGGCGCTATCTGGGCCGCGTCCGCTCCGGGCGTGACCCCTGTGGTCCCTGGCATATCCCCCGCCGCCGCCGTCCTGATGTCCCCGCACGTGTTGACGGCCAACGAGGCGGCCTCACTAAACAATGTAGGCATCAACAATCTGGTCAACATGGCGCCCGCCACGGACAACGCAACCGCTCACAAGTTCATCCTTCCGCCAACGACGCCGAACGATCTGGTTGCTGTTGCCACAGGCGCTACCGTTGCCACCGTCATCGATCCGACGACGCCGGGTTGCGGCCTCCAGAACGCGGATGTGACGAACAACTGGTACGTGATTGTCGGGCTGGGACAGAGCTGCACGGCGGTCGGAGTTGTGATGGCGGCGGCCCCGATCCATTTCGACACGATTGACCCGTCGATCTTTTATCAACGCTACGGCGTGATCTTCCAGATTCCCAAGGACGGAACCCCTCATGCCGGCGCCCCGGCCAAGCTGGCGGGAGTTGTCGGCATTCACGATGCCGGTTTGTCGGGTCTGGATGACCACATTAACGGATACAACCAGGACGTGCAGTCGGGCAACTAGATTCATTGAAAACAACGGGCATGTATCCAAAGGTGTCCGCAGGGTGTCTATTCCCGCCCTGCGGACGCCGCTTCATGCCTGCCACACGAAGGGATGCCAAGAACCCTTGCACAAGAAACGAACAATAGAGAGCGAAGCAATGGCCCGGCCCGGTCACAATTGCGGCTTTACGCTGATTGAGATGGTCATCGTGGTAGCGATCCTGATGATCCTGGCGGGGATTGTCGTGCCCATGTTCTCAGGAATCCGGGACAACTCCGTCTCCGTTGCCACTACAGCCACGCTCCGAACCATTCGCGACGCGATTGTCGGCTCGGGTCCGGGGCAGCCAGGATATCTCTCAGATATGGGCGGGTTGCCTGTAACCATGCGCGACCTTTTCGTCATGCCGACTGGTGCTTCGCCCTTTGATCCTGTGACAAGGCGGGGATGGCGCGGCCCGTATTTGCTGGAGGCTACGGGAACGTACCCGGTGAATGACGGCTACGGAACAAAAGGCGATCCCGCCGTGCTGGATTCGTGGGGACAGCCGATAGTCATTCAGGGCGCGCCAACCGCCTCTGACCCCAACCCACCCTATATCCGACTTGTTTCGGCGGGCCCGGACGGCATTATCCAGACTCCGAACGGCGACTTGTACCCTTTGCCAACGCAGCGAGGGGACGACGTGGTTCTATTCCTGATGCGAGCGGACACCCCATGAGAACATCGAGTACCCAATGCCGATGCGTCATACGATCAGGATTCACTCTTCTGGAGATGGTGATCGTCGTCGCTATCCTGGCCGTCCTGGCGGGTATCGCAGTGCGGGGCGTGGACGGGTTGGACCAGCAGGCCCGTTTCGACGCCACGCAGCGGGTCATTCGGGACATCAACGATGCCGTCCTTGCCACCGGCCAGGATGCGGATGGTTCGCTGCTTGTGTGCGGTTTTGTGGCCGACATGGGGCGTTTGCCCAAGGCCGTCGTCGGCTCAGACGGGAACCTCCAGTTGCAGGAACTTTGGAGCAATTCGGGAAACCTTCAACCTTTTGCGGTTCGTCCCGCCACGCAGGCCGTGAACCCGGCCATCACCGCTCCCGACCCCGAAGTGCTGATAGCCGGCGGATGGAGAGGCAACTATCTGCGGCTTGGAGTGGGGCAATCGGTTCTCCAGGACGGATGGGGCAACCTATTCGACTTGCTCAAGTCGGACCAAGCCACTTATGTCGCGGTCGGCGACCCCATTGCGGCGGTTCGCAGCCGAGGCGCCAATGGCAAAGTTGATTTACCGGGGACAACCAGCGGTTACGACGCTGACATTACGATATCGTTGGGGTCGGCCTTCTCATCGGCCGATCCATGCAATGTGCCGGTCAGCGGACAGGTCCATTCGCTTGACAGCAACGGGAATCTCATCGCTCCCGACCCCACCAAGGGCGACATCGTGATCGTTTACTTCGGCCCCGATCCGAACACGGGACTGCCGGCGGAGCAGATCGTTCCGATCGCGGCTGCGTCTTTCACCGGCGCCAGCGGCGTTTCGTATTCTTTCGTCGGGACGGCCGTGGCGCGAGTGATCCGCGCGTATCAGGGCGTTGGCCTTGCGGCCGATCCGAGCAGTTGTGCCACGGCCCCGGTAAAGAGCGTTCCGGTGCGGCTGGTGCTCCAGCCGGGCGGAGAGGTGAAGGATTTGGTCATAAGGTAAGAACCGCATGTCAAAAACCGCCACGACAACTTTGATTCTCATTGCCTCCGACCGGGTTGCCCGGATGGACTTTGGCCCTGCGCTGTCGCAACCACTTCTATACTCCTGGCAAATCGGCAAGATGCCCGGCCAGACTATGGGGCAGATGGTGGAGATAGCGCTGGGGGCCAAGGCCCGCTGCGGCAAAACTGTCTGGGTGCTCTGCGAGGAATTCTGGACGCAAACGCTGGCTTTGGCGGCGCAGGCCGTGGCCGGATTGAGCGACCCGCAGCTTGAAGGGGTATTGGGTTTTGAGATGGAGTCTCTGTCGGGCCTCGGCGCAGCCGAGTCGGCAGTCGCTTTCGTGCGGGGGCCGCAAGAGGCGGGGCTTGGGACATTCTGGGTGACGCAAGTGCCACAGGTGGACTTTCGGCAAATCCAGCAGGTGGTCCAACACTTCGGCGGCAGACTGCGGGGAATCTGTCATCCCGCCGGCCTGCCGCTGCCGTGGCAGGAACCCGCCCAGGGAATTCCCTGGCACCGGGTGGAGGCATGGAAAGAGTTCACTCTGTGCCTGGCCGGACAGCCCGATAGAAAAGTGAGCAGCCGGTTCATCAGCGGGACTCCCGCCCAGGAGAGTTGGAGGCCGGCGGTTGCGCAATGGTTGGCGCAGGGTAAGGCCGAGCAAGTGGAATTGCTCTGTGCCGGCCGGTCGTTCCCGGAAGACGCCTTTGAAGGATTGCCCGGACTGGTCCATTTGCCAAGCCTGGAGGGTCCGGGCTTGGAGCGATGGATGAGATTGTGGTCAACGGCCCTGACGGAAGATCGGGGGCAGGTTCCCATCATAAAGCCCCCTGCGCGAGCCGTATCGCGGGGGCAATACGTGGGATTGGCGGCGGCGATGGCTGCCGTGGTATTGGCCCTGTGCCTCGTGCATGGATATTTGATGAAACAGGACCTCGCGGACACCAGGGCCAAAATCGCAGAAGCCCAGCGTCCACGGCAGGAGATAACGGAGCTAAATGGGCGGATTTCGACCTTGGAAGGCGAACTGAAGCAACTCGATAAGAAGCGACAGGCGTCTACGGGCATTGACCCGACAGAAAGCCTGATTCGCCAGAAGAAAAGAATCCCCGCGCTGTTGGAGGCCATGAGCCACCTCGTCAGCAACGAGCGTGTCATCACGCGCCTTCGCGCGGAAGGCCGTGGAAGTGTGACGATTGAAGGTCTGTGCCTGTCGCCTGGATCGGCGGACTGTCTGGCGGTCGGCTTGGCGCGAGAGCTTGGGGCCAGCGGCTGGGAGGTTCGAGGAGCGCAGAAGTCCGCTCGCCTGACCAACCCGGACGGCGGACCTTGGGAATTCAAGGTGACGTTGCTGCCATCGGGCACTTTGCCGCATTCCTCTTCAACCGCTTCCGCAACCGGCACGACCGTCAAAGCGGGCAATGTGAAAGAAACCGCCGGAGGTGCCCAGTGAACCGTAAGTTGACTGCCCGCGAGCGTTGGTTCGTGACGGCCCTGCCGGCGATCATCGTGCTGGCAGTGTACGGTTACGGTGTCTATAGCCCACAGCAGAAAAATTTGGCCGGCACCCGGCAAGAATTGATCGCGGCCCAGCGTGAGCGCGTCACACAAGCGCAGGTGAACGCCAGGCGACTGGCGGCAAGGTCGCTTCAGGACCGGCTGGCCGCCGCTAAACGGGAGCTTTCGGTAAATCCATCCGGGCCTCAGATGGCCAAAGGCTTGATTGTTTCTGACGAGGTGAAGGCGTTGGCGAAGATTACGGACGCTTTCAAGCGGTGGAGCATTCTCGTTGTCGCCTCCACGCGAGTGTCGGATAGCGATGCTCGGGATTTAATGCCAACCAGTTTCGGCGAAACAATCAAAAGCATTCCCGGCTCGGCCAAGGGTGTCAGTCACGGGGGCGTCTGGCGAATGGAGATGATCGGAAACTTTGGCGATCTGCGAGCGTCTCTGGCCGCCGTTGACGCCGTGGACGTGCTCATTGTGCCGCTGTGTATTTCGATGGAGCCCTCCCCGGACAGCGGGGCGCTTCATCATTGGTCATTATGGGTCTGGATGTGATCGAAAAGACAAGGCGTTTGGCATGAATGATAGTGCAACAGAAACGGGTAGTTCCCAGAATTCACGGCTGGCGGCTTTGCTGGCGGAATGCGTCCGTCGCGACGCATCCGACCTGCACTTGTCCGGCGGAATCCGCCCCATGTTACGCGTTCACGGCCGTCTGGAAGCTCTGGCCGATCAGCCGCCTCTTGGCGAGTCGGAGATGCAGCAGATGGCCGCGGAGTTGATCGGGGCGGAGCAGGCGGATTGGAGCAAGGGGTCGGTTGACGGGGCCTGTTTCGGGGCTGACGGGGCAAGGTTTCGCTTCAATGTTTTCCGCAGACAAGGGCTGATGGCGGTGGCGATGCGTCGTCTTGAGGAGCGGTTTCGGCCGCTGGCAGAACTTGGCCTACCGGAGGCGTTGTATTTGCTAAGCGATCTTCGCGACGGGTTGGTCATCATCAGCGGTCCAACCGGTTCCGGAAAGAGCACAACGCTGGCGACTCTGTTGGATCGGGTCAACCGCACCCGCCCCTGTCACATCGTCACCATCGAGGACCCGGTGGAGTACATTCACAAGCCTGTCATGAGCCTGGTTCACCAGCGGCAAGTCGGGCTGGACGCCCCCAGTTTCAACGACGCCCTGGTCGCCTCGCTCCGCCAGGACCCCGATGTGATCCTCGTGGGCGAAATCCGCGACCTGGCGACGATCCGCACGGCCATCATCGCGGCCCAGACGGGGCACCTGGTGTTCACCACCTTGCACGCGGGCGACTGCGCGGGAACGGTCGAACGGCTGGTGTCGGTCTTCCCGGAAGGCGAACAGGATGCCGTCCGGCGGCAGTTGGCGATGGTGTTGCGAGCAGTTGTGGCCCAACATCTGCTTCCGACAGTTACCTCTAACAAAGCGCCGGCCCGCATCGCCGTAAGCGAAGTCCTTATGGTCACGCCGGCGGTCGCGAACCTCATTGCCTCAGGCAAGAGTTCGCAGATTTACTCCGCGATGGAATCGGGCCAGGCTGCGGGGATGCAAACATTGGAACAGGACATTGCCCGGCTGTGGGTTTCAGGCAGGATCATGGAACAGATCGCCGTCTCCAGCGCACGGAATGTCTCGGTGTTGCGCGAGCGTGTTGCGCTGCTGAGGCGACGCAGCGGCGGACAATCCACGGCGGGAGGCGAAAGGACATGACACAGGAATCTCAAGCCGCCCTCTTGAACATGGATCACATCAAGATCGATCCCCAGGTGGCGCTCAGCCTGCCGGCCCCGATTGCGATTCGCCGCCAAATCCTGCCGTTTTCGTTTCAGGACGGGCACGTATACATCGCCTGCGCGGACCCCGGAGATACGGTCGGCATGGAGGCGGTGCAGAAGTTCACCGGCAAGAAGGCGGTTGTCAGGCTGGCGGACCCCGAATCGCTCAAGCGAGCCATCTCGCGGGTCTATTCCGGGCCGCAAACAGACATACGACACGGTCGGCCAGGTCCGCACGGTTCGCACACCGGTTCTCGTAATCAGACATTAGACATTAATGCGGACGATGCCGTCGAAATGGCCAACAAACTTCTCCACGCCGCCATATTGCGGCAGGCGTCGGATATTCACATCGAGCCTGAAAAAGACGCGGTTAAGGTGCGGTTCCGCGTTGACGGTGAGTTGAACAATTTCTATTCCCTGCCCACCGCCTGCCTGCCCAGCCTTGTCAGCCGCCTGAAGGTGCTGTCGGGGATGGATATCGCGGAAAAACGCTCGCCGCAGGATGGCGGGTTTTCACACCGCTACGGCAGCGGGGCGCAAGGCGGGGTGGTGGACATTCGCACGGCCACGTTGCCCACGCGGCACGGTGAACGCATGACGCTGCGTCTGTTAGCGCTGGGCACGGAAACATTGACGCTGGATAAACTCGGAATGACCGGCGCGGACCACCGTTTGGTCGAGCAGCTTCTGCAAAACCCTCACGGGCTGGTGCTCCTGACCGGCCCAACCGGCAGCGGCAAGACCACGACGCTGTACGCGATCATCCGAAAGCTGGTAGCCTCGGCGGCGTTGAACATCATTACCGTCGAGGATCCCATCGAGTACGAGATCGCGGGAGTCTCGCAGGTCGAGGTGGAATCGGGCGACAAGGTGAGCTTCGGCAAGGCCCTTCGCAGCATTCTCCGGCACGATCCCGACGTGCTGATGATC
>CAZYDC010000238.1:0-7891 GCA_964646065.1 uncultured Planctomycetaceae bacterium
CTTTGAATTTGTTTCGGATTTCGTGCTTCGGATTTCGAGTTTTGGTGACCGGGGCACGCCAGATAAAACCGCATCTGCTTGAAACACTACACTAGAAGCCTGCGGCGGATATTTGACAAGTGAATATGAGCAGCGGGAAGAGAAGAATTGTTGAGTCTGCGAAACCCGCCGTGGCGGGAACGGCGAAGAGAAGAACTCGGTCTCTCGGCCGGGTTTACGTCAACCCGCAAAAAGGCAGCAAAGCGAGATCGCATGGACGACCCTCCCTTGGGGACAAGCTTGGGGTCATGGTCGGATTTCAGGATGAAGAGATGAAGAACTGTCTCTGAATCATCTGAATCCGTTAAACATTGCGATCCCGCTCTAAGAACCCTTGTGCGACGAACCGCCAGGGACCTATGGAACTACCGTAAAATAGCGCGAAAAACGCGCGGAATGGGGGTCTGGAATGCATAACATGCTTATTATCAAATACTTGTCGATTTACGGATGCGTCAGAATGGCTTCCGAACAGGTTCTAGTGAGCCGCCTGTGCGTTCTAATGAGCCGCCTGCCCGTTCGGGTGGCTTCCCAACAGGTTCCAATAGGTTACGAAGTACGCGGGTTAACCAGTTTACCGCTGGGTTTTTGCGGCGGCGACAACCGCCTGGCCCAGGGCTACGCAGCCGTCGTTGACCGGCAAGTTGCGATGCAGGAGCAGTTCAAACCTCGCGGCCGGCAGCAGGGCCTTGAGCCGAGCCAGCAGATATCGATTGACGAAGCATCCGCCGGACAAGGCCACAACGTTCAGCCCGGTTGCCTCGCGAGCCCGCCGGGCCGACTCCAGCAAAAACGCCGCCACGGTATTGTGGAACCGCGCGGCGATGACCCCGACGTCCAAACCGGCAGAAAGGTCGGCGACCATCTCGACGGTCATCGGCCGCAGGTCGATCTGGAAAAGGGGACTGGCTCCGATTCCGCTGTTTGGAATCGGTGCCTGTCCCCTTTTCCCCGGAGGTGTCGGGCAGGGATGGCCGCCACCCACAACGGTGGGCTGGACGACCTTGAACTCGTAACAGTTTTCCACTCCCGCGGCGATGGCGCCTTCGAGCTTCATCGGCGCCTGGCCCTCGAAGTCGTTCCGGGCCGCCAGGCCGCACAGGGCGGCCGCCGCGTCGAACCAGCGGCCCAGCGAACTGGACGGCGGACAGTTGACCTTGGCCTCGATCATTTGGACGGCCGCATCGAGCGCCGCCTCGCCGCCGGCCAACTGACGGGCGACGGGCATTTCGAGGATCTCGCGGCCGAAGGCGTCCCACAGGGCGGCCAGCGCCGGGCGGGCCGTCTCGCGAGCGGCGGCGTCGCCACCAGGCAGCGGCACGTATCGCAGGTGGCCCAGCCGCTGGTAGTCGGCAGCATCCGCGCGGAGCACTTCGCAGCCCCAGACGGCCCCGTCGTCGCCCAGGCCGACGCCGTCGCACGCCAAGCCGATCACCGGGCCGGCGTGACCGTTCTCGGCCATGCACGCGACGATGTGGGCATGATGATGCTGCACGCGGACGATAGGCAGCGGCGCCTTGTCGGCCAGCTCGCCGCGATGCCGCTTCAAGGCATACTGCGTGGAAAGATACTGCGGGTGCAGGTCCGCGGCGATCACTCGCGGATGCACGTCGAAGAGCGCCTCCAGGTGGTTGATCGTGTCGATGAAATGTCGGTACGTTCGGCCGTCCTTCAAGTCGCCGATGTGCTCGGAAAGCAGCGCCCGCCCGCCGCGAAGCAGGCAGACGGTATTCTTGAGTTCCGCCCCGACGGCGAGAATGGAAAGTTGTGGCGCTGGCGTCTCGCCCGCGTGTGGCGAGGACATCTTGTCCTCGCGTGTCGCGGACATCTTGTCCGCGTGTGTCGCAGGCATCTTGCCTGCGTCCGGCTTTTGCTTTTGTTGTTGTTGTCGTGTGGCAGAAGAAACGGCCGGAAACGGCGAAGACGCGGGCAGGATGCCCGCGGCACACGAGGGCGAGACGCCCTCGCCACGCGCGGACAAGATGTCCGCGACACGCACCGGCGCGGGCGCGTAACCTCGCGCTCGGCGGAGGACGTTGCAGTGGCCGTCCGGGTGCGTCTGGACGACGCTGTCGTCCACGCGCCGCTCGATGGGGCGGTCGTGCAGCAGCAGGGCGTCGGCGATCTTGCCCAGGTGCGCGACGGCGTCGTCGTTGTCCTTGACCAGCGGCTCGTCGGAATAGTTGCCCGAGGTCATCACCAGCGGCAGGTCGGCCAGCGGCGGCTGGGCGAACAGCAAATGGTGCAGCGGCGTGTAAGGCAGCATGATCCCCAGCGTGGCCAGGCCTTCGGCGACGCTGGGCGCGATGCCGCTGGGCCGGATCGCCGGCAGCAGCACGATCGGGCGCAACGGGCCGGTCAGCAGCCCAATCGCATCCGGATCGATTTGGGCGTACTTCCGCGCACAGCCGAGGCCGGCGACCATGACGGCGAAGGGCTTGGCGTCGCGATGCTTTCGCGAGCGAAGCCGCCGCACCGCGTGGTCGTCGTCGGCCCGGCAGGCCAGGTGGAATCCGCCCAGGCCCTTGATGGCCAGGATCCTGCCCGCCGCCAGCAACTCCGCCGCGCGGAAAAGGGGACTTTCTACCCGCCGCGGCGGGTTGAATGTCCCCTTTTCCGGCAGGATCGCCTGGCCCCGCGAATCCGTCAGCCACAGGCGCGGGCCGCACGTGGGGCAGGCAATGGGCTGGGCGTGGAACCGCCGGCTGCGAGGGTCCTCGTACTCGCCGCGGCAGAGCGGGCACATGGGGAACCCGTCCATCGTCGTGTTGGGGCGGTCGTAGGGGATGCGCCGCACGATGGTGTATCGCGGCCCGCAATTGGTGCAGTTGATGAACGCGTACCCGAATCGCGGGTCGGCCGGGTCGGCCATCTCGCGGAGGCAGTCCGCGCACACGGCCGTGTCCACCGTGACCTGGGCGTCGGCCAACTCGCCCTCTGCCGACGGTCGAATGATGAATGCATCCTCGCCTGCAACCAAAGCGGTTTGGGTCTCCTCGCAATTTTCGATGCTCGCCAGCGGCGGCAATTCGCCGTGCAGCCGCCGCGAAAAAACGGCGATCGCCTCGCTCGAACCCTGAACCTCGATGGTCACGCCGCGCGAGTCGTTGTGTACCCAGCCCGACAGCCTCAACTCGCTCGCCAGGCGATACGCGAACGGCCGGAACCCCACGCCCTGCACCTGGCCGGTGATGCGAAAGCGATTGCGACACGTATCCTGTTTGCCCATAGTCTACTTTATACCGCGCGGGAAAAGGGGACATTCAACTTTTCCCGCCTCGTCTTTCAGTGTTTCGAGGACATGGAACATTTCCTGGGAATGGGGCGGCTCCGCGAGTCCATAACGAGGGAAAATCAGAATGTCCCCTTTTCACAGCCCGTGCCTCTGCCCTTCGATCGCCACGTGAAAGCCCATCGCCGCGATTTCCTTTTGCGCGTCGCTGCCGTGGAGCAGCGCGGGGTTGGTGTGGTTCATGTGGATGAAATGGACCTTCGCTTTTTCCTCGGCGGGCAAGGAGCCAAGGGCCGCTAGGCTCTCC
The DNA here is from genome assembly GCA_964646065.1 of uncultured Planctomycetaceae bacterium. Classification (GTDB taxonomy): domain Bacteria; phylum Planctomycetota; class Phycisphaerae; order SM23-33; family SM23-33; genus CAZYDC01. The sequence continues at coordinate 3,579 of CAZYDC010000238.1, forward strand.
TCGATGAACGGATGCGGAATCTCGTCGATGGGCCGGCCATGGATTTCGCCGTCACGGAAAAACGTGCCGTCGAGGAACAGCAGGTCGTTGTCGCGGACCATCGTCACAAGGTCCATGTCCCACCTGTGCCACTTGTCGATGTCCGGAATATAGACGACGCTCTTGTCCGCCGTGCGGATTCGGTAGCCCACCACGCGGGTGTACTCCGCCCGATGCGGCACGCCCATCGCGGTCGCGGTGATGCGCTCGCTGAGCTTCACGTCGGCGCCGGGCTCGACCGTCCGCAACTCGATGTTGTCCAGCGTCACCAGTTGCGACCAAGGCGCGTTGTCGCGCAGGAACGCCGCCATGTCGGCAGTGCCGTACACGGGAACTTGCCGCGTGCCCATCGCCTCCCGGCCCAGGTACATCAGCCCCGCGTAATGGCCGATGTGGGCGTGCGTGAGGAAAATGCCGTCCAGCAACTCCCCCTCGGCCGGGAAGATGTTGTCCATGAAATGAAGCTGCGCGGGGAAGTCCGGCGTGCAGTCGAAAAGCCATCGCCGCCCCGAGAGCGGGTCGAGCAGGCCCAGGCACGAGACCAGGTGTCGGTCCTCCTTCCCGTCATAGAATCGCCGGCAGCACTCGCCGCGGCATCCGGGGTGCGGATACCCGCCGTCTTGCGCCGTGCCCAGCACGACCAGGTAAGGCTGCTGCGTTTCGTTGTCGGAAAAAGAAGACATGTTACCTCTCCGTTCCAACTATCCTGCGCGTCGCAGGCGGTTCCGTGGACCTAGCCGTCCTGGAACTCGCCGCCCATCATCGAAATGTGTAGTGTGCTATCATCGGCCGGCGGGAAGCTTGACGCTCGCGCCGCGCCGGGCGGATTCCATCATCGCCTTCACGATGAGCAATGTCTGAAGTCCGTCCTGGGCCCCGGTGATCGGCGTGAGGTCTTCCTCGATGCACCGGAAGAAATGTTCCTGGATCGATTCGGCCTTCCGCGCCACGGCCTGGATCTTACCGGCGGCGTCCTTCTTGCCGACCTGGCCGGCGGGATTGATGTCCATCGCGCTGTCGGCATCGACGATCTGTTCGGGGGCGTCGCCGATCTTCTTGCGGACCTTGCCGTCGGCCCCGACGATGATGGCGCCCTTGGTGCCGACCAGCCCGACCGAACTCTCGGACGCGTACGACGACCAACTGATGTCCACCGCGCCCATGCCGCCGTTCTTGAAGAGCATCATCGCCTGAGCATGTTCGTCGGCCTGCACGCCGTCCCTCACTCGGCGGGTCTGGGCGAAAACGGTCTTGACCGGCCCGCCGACCCACAGCAGCCAGTTGATGTCGTGGCTGCCGAAGTCCAGCGTCACGCCGCCGCTCTTGTCCTGCTGGCCGTACCACGACGGCCGCGGGTCCATCGGCATGAATCGCCTCGTCCAACCGTCCACCAGTTCGCCCAGCTCGCCGGAGGCGAACGTCTCGCGGATGAGCCGGTACGGGTTCCAGAATCGCAGGCAATAGCCCAGCATGTACTTCACGCCGTATCGCTTGGCCGCCGCGATCATCTTGCGGGCGCCGGCCACCTCGTTGCAGACGGGCTTTTCGGTGAAGATGTGCTTGCCCGCCTTGGCGGCCGTCGTGACGATCTCGACGCGGCTGAACGGTTGCGTGCAGACCCACACGGCGTCCACGCCCGCCAGCAGGTCGCGGAAGTCGGTGCAGTGCGGCACGCCGATCTTCTCGCCCAGTGCCTTGGCCTTGGACTCGATCAGGTCGCACGCGCCGACCACCTTGACGTTCGGAAGCCCGGCCAGAACGGGCGCGTGATAATTGCCCATTCCGCCGCAGCCGATCATGCCGACCTTTATCATGAATTTACCTCTGGTTCAGTATTCGTCATTGGGCATTCGTCATTCGTCATTTCGTTGCCTTCTGTACTTCCTTGGCCCGCTGGGCCGCGGCCTTGTCCGACGCCGCCGCCTGGGCGCGATGCTTGGCGGCTTCCTTGCGCATCTCGGCGACGGTCTTGGTGTGCAGCCGCGCCACGCCCTTGATGCTTCGCGTGCCCTTGTACGTGCCGTTCTTCTTCACCGCGGCCAGGCTGGCCTTGGCGGCCGGCAGGGCCTTCTTGTAGTTCGGCAGCCACTGCGCCTGCTCGATCAGGAATTCGTCGGTCATCTGCCAGATTTCTTCCGGGTCGCACACCGCCGCCGTCAGCGGGTCGTGCAGCATCGCCTGCTTGAGCAGCGTCACGTTGCCTTCGACGGCGGCCTTCACGGCCATGCGCTGCACGTTGATGCTCGCCGACAGCGTCGCCGCGCAGGCCATCGGCAGGTCGCCCACGCGGGGAATGTTGATCCCGTTGTGATCCACATACCCCGGCACCTCGACGATGCAGTCGTCGGCAAGGTTCGTGATGCATCCGTTGTTCCGCACGTTGAAGTGGCCGCGGTACACCTTGCCCGTCTCCAGCCCTTCCATGATGTAGCTGCCGTGCTCCTGGCCGCGAGTCTCGTACTTGATCGGCTGGTCCTCGGCTTTCATCCACATCGGGAAGTCGGTGTTGAACCAGTTTCGCCCTTCGGTGCAGACCCGCAGGTACCCGCCGGTCTCGCCGTTGATCCAGCACGAAAGGTCGATCCACTTTTTGATCTCGCCCAGCCGCTTGCGATACCAGGGCACGTACTCCGACAGGTGCCCATTGGACTCGGTGCTGTAGTACCCGAACCGCTTGAGCACGTCGATGCGGACCTTCTCGCTCTGGCGGAAGCCGGGGTGTTTCTGGAACCCTTCGAGCAGGCGGCCGGTCCAGTCCTTGCCGTCGTAGAGCACCTTGACGTACCACGTCTGATGGTTGATGCCCGCGCAGATGATGTCCACTTCCTTGTGCGAGATCTCGCGGTAGCCGCGGTCGCCGGGCTTCTTGTCGCCGTTGACCAGCAGCTTGATGACCTCGGTGATCTGATGGTGCCCGCCCATGACGCCGTGGCAGAGGCCCACCGTGTTGACCTTGCCGTACTGGATCGCCGCCCAGGTGTTCATGGCGTTGGGGTTGGCGTAGTTGAGCAGCAGCACGTCGTCCTTGGCCGTCTCGCGGATGTCCTTGCAGAAGGCCAGCACCTGCGGAATATTCCGCTGCCCGTACATGATTCCGCCGGCACAGAGCGTGTCGCCGACGCACTGATCGACGCCGTACTTCAGCGGGATGTCGATGTCGGTCTTGAACGCCTCCAGCCCGCCGATGCGGGTGCAGTTGATGACGTAGTCGGCCCCGGCCACCGCGCGGCGGCGGTCCGGCGTCTTGGCGATCGTCGCCGGCAGCTTGTTGAAGGCGATGTCCTTCATGCAAAGCTGGTAGACCATGTCCAGGTTCTTGGCGTTGATGTCATGGAACGCGAACTGGGTGTCGGCGAAGGCCGGGACGGCGACGATGTCGCGGAACAGGCCTCGACAGAATCCCACGCTGCCCGCCCCGATGAACGCTACTTTAATGGCCATGTGTTTTCTCCATGAAAAGGTTGAAAACGAACTTGTACCGATTCGCCCTGTCCATTGCAAGATCGTTTGTCGTTCGTAGTGCGCGGCGGCCATCCCTGATCCTTACGCGGCGGCCATCCTCACCTTCTGCGAGGCGGCCATCCCTGGCCGCCGCGTCGGGGGTGGCCGCCACCCAAACCGGGGGGAGTGACGCCGTGAGGCGTTTCTTCGTTTGTTGTGACGCCGTGAGGCGTTTCTTGAAGAATGCCCTGACGGGCACACTACAAACTTCCTGACCAATTGGAACCCGAGCTGCCCAACCCCAAACCCACTCTGCCCAACTCGAAACCTGATCTGCCCAACGGGGAACCCGTTCTGCCCAACTGGCACTCGTTCTGCCCGGCTCAATAAGCGATAAGTAACGTATATACAGTATGTTATGAATTTCAGGCCACTTTATCGCGCGTTTTTTCTGATAATGTCTCATGGGGGCCTGCTCCTTTGGGGGCATGTTTGTCCAACGTCCAGCGTCCGACACGGTCGGCCTTGCCGACTCCGTGACGACAGACCGCCTGTCGCCTGTCAGGGCGGCGCGAGGCTGCACCGACTGAGTTCTTCTCTCGGCCGCCTCCCGACGTCCGTCGGGATCCATCGTAATTCGTCCATCATCCATTCTCCTCTTCCGGCGCGCACAAACAGCGCCATATATGCCATGCAAACCCCATGCCAGGCCGGCCGGTTTTGCGCCTCCGCGCGGCAAGGACCGGCCGGCACAGCAATTGAATTGTGGCCATCACAAACGCCCCATTTTTCCGGAAAAATTTAACCTGCCAAGAATGGTAAATGAGCGCACA
>CAZYDC010000239.1:0-7883 GCA_964646065.1 uncultured Planctomycetaceae bacterium
AGATGCCCATGGGACTCATGGCCAAGATGGCCATGCTACGTTTCGGAGTCATTTTGTCAGCGCGATCACCGGTTTCAAGTATTGTTGCACATTTTCCAACGTGACGTTCGCGTCGTTGGGCAGGTGCAGGATGCATCCGCGGTCGCTGTCGCAGGTCAGGCTGATGGCGCGGTTGGGAACCAGCTCGAATCCTTCGGGGCTGTGCCGGTGGCCCATCACAAAGAACTGCACGCCGAGCTCGGCTGCCAGGCCGTCCAACTGCTGGGGCGTCTGGTTTCGGCCCCAGGTCCACTCATAGGCGCCGCCGCCCCTTCGCATGTCGCGATCCGTGTAGCCCTGGGCCGCAAGGATGTCCGGCGAGGCAAATTTCATCCGCTCCGGGGCGGGCAGCGAGTGCGTGACCATGATTCCCCGCCCAAAGCGAATCGCCAGCGGGGTGGACAGCAGGAAATCGTTCAGGGCCAGGGCGACCTCGGAGGCCTCGGGGCCGAAGGCGTCGGCCAGGGACAGGGAGAACGCCTTGCACACTCCGCGGCCTTCCTTGGTGATCTCGTTGCCCGTCACCTGCGCCAGGTCGTGATTGCCCAGGAGGAAAAGCAGGTTTGGGCAGGCCAGGCGGACCCTGGCCACGCGCATCAGCAGTTCCACGCTGCGGTCCAGACCGGTGCGCTCGTCGAGCGGGCCGTGGACGATTTCCTGCAGGACCAAAATGCGCTCGGGGTGATGGGGCAGGTCGGCGTACTCCAGAACCTTGGCCAGATTGGAGCGGTGCCCGTGCAGGTCGCCGGCGATGACGATCTCGGGCTGGTTATCGAGTGGAATCAGGTTGCCGTTGCGTCGGGGGTCCGCGCGGTTGGCGTCGGCGGCTTGGCGAAAGATGTCCGCAACGGTGGGCACAGTCGCCTACCCGTTCTGGCCGCTCTTCTTGAGGGTGTGGCCGATAAGGCTCAGTCGCGAGGCGACTTCGTTCATGGAACTGGGGCGTTTTTGCGGCCGCGTTTCAATGCAGTCCATCACCAGCTTGTTCAGCGAAGTGGGCACCTGGTTGTTGACGTCCTCCGGAGGGATGATGGACAGGTCGGCCATCATGGTCATGCTGCCCTTCTGGGGCAGGGAGGTGGGGATGGCCTTTCCGGTCAGGACCCAGTACAGGGTCGCGCCGAAATTGTACACGTCGGTTCGGGCGTCCAGCGGGCGGCGATGCACCTGCTCGGGCGCGATGAAATCCGGCGTGCCCTGGATGCGCTCCTTGACGGTGCCCAGCGCGCAGCTCTGGCCCATGTCGATGACCTTCACCGTTCCATCGGGGGCCCCGACGCTGTTGTTGGGCTTGATGTCCGAATGGACGAACCCGTGGGCGTTCATGTAGGCCAGACCCGAGGCGACCTCGTTGAAAATCGTCACCACCTGCGGAACGCTCTCGATGCGGTTTTCCTGAAGCGTCTGCCCGAGGCAGAATTCCATCACCAACTGGATTTCCCGAAGGCTCAGCCAGTGTTTGACCCGCCGCATCTCGATCATCCGCCGCAGCGCCGGGTGGGTCAGCTTGGACCCGATTTCGTATTCGTTGATCGCCTGGTCGAGGTATTTCATGTCCTCCGCGGTGCGCTTGAGCACTCGCTTGAGGGCAAAGACTTCCTCGGTTCGGCGATCGCGAATCTGCCAAAGGGTGCTTCCGGCCCCGCTGCCGATAAATTGGACCACCTGGTAGCCGCTGACTTCCAATGTTTGACTGCTGGCCATCGTTTCCTATATCGTCAAAGAACTATATGAAAGTAAATGAAAGGTTATTTTAGCACCTTGAACTCGCGAAGTATAGCGACATTTTGCGAGGCAATAAAATAGCGGGAAAAGGGGGGGCAGGAACCTTTTCCCGGCGATTTGTTCGGATATCAGCGGACAGGACGTCAGGCGGCCCCCACGGCGCCGACAAGCAAGCCCGCCAACTATTCCTGAAGATCGATGGCGGGCAAGCTGGGTTTTCACGTCGGCTTGCCTGTCGGCGCCGTGGGACGTTCCATGAGGAAAAACTCGGGGAATTGCGCAGTCGCGAAAACGGAATCTTCACCGTGACCGTTGTTTGTACCCGCGCACGCCAAGGTTCGATATAATCATCCGGTTCGGACCTGACGCCAGCTCAGAAAGGGAACCATGAACCAGGAAACGACGCCCGAAGATGTGAAGCTGATGCGGAAGATCCTGCACCGGATGGAGAAGTTCAACCGGGGATTCAAGACGGCGCTTATCGTATGGATCATCTTGCCTCTGGTATTGGTGGCAGGGCTGGTTGTTATGTACGGTCTTGAAAAAAACGTTGCGAAGATGTGCGCATCCTCAAAGATTGAGAAGCTGACCGTGGAGCAGGTCAATGCCGTCATGGAAGCAAAGGCTCAACTGACCGTCCTCCGGTCACAAAGTCAACGCGACGGATTGTTGTTCAGTGGAGTCTTGGGCTTTTCCCTGGTAATGCCCTTGGCGCTGTGGCTTCGCTGCCAATCCAACCGGGTGATGATCTGCCTGGTGCGGGCTCATCTGAGGAATCTTGAGGCTGCCTCGAATGGAAAGGCGGACCCCATTCCACACGATCAGGCTCGTCCGGAGTTGAGCGCCGAGTGAACGTTTTTCCGCAGGAGTTCCTTACATGTGGTTTAGGCGGGTTTCCAAAAGCTTGCGCCGGCGAGGAGCGGTCCTGTCGGCCGATCGCGCATTGAGCATGGTGGCGGAGCGATGGTTCGATTTTCGCTACGGCACGGACACCGTGACAGAGGCCACTTTCAAGGCGCTGACGATTGACAGCCCCAATGAGGCCCTTGGAGTCGATTACTCGCCGACGCGGATACGGCCGTTTCGACGGGTGATGTCCCGCTTGGTTCTTCCTTCGGACAGTGCCTTCGTGGATTTCGGTTCCGGCAAAGGGAGGGTCTTGCTGATGGCGGCGGCGTACGGTTTCAAGCGGATTACGGGGGTCGAGTTTGCCAGGGAGCTTTGTCACATCGCGCGTCAGAACGTGGAGCGTTACCGCGGGAAAACGGGCATCGAAACCGACATTCGCATTGTCGAGGCCGACGCCGTCGATTACGAGATCCAGGACGACGACAACTGTTTTTTCATGAACAATCCCTTTGAGGCCGCGGTCATGAAGAAGGTTGTCCGGAACATTGCGGCGTCCCTGGCAAAGAGGGCCCGGCGTATTCTGATCGTCTACAACAATCCGCACTGGTGCCACGCGATTATTGTGGAGCAAGGATTCCTGCCCGTGTTGACTCTTGACGCCGACGACTACACCGTGTACAGCAACATGAAAGATGCTTGACGCGGATCCGGCGAAAGATGAACGTCGATAGCCGGTTCTTGATGCTCCAGGGGTAGGATAACAAAACATGAAACAGAAGATCGAGGATCTCAATCCGGACGATATTCGGCGTGTTGAAGCCCAACGCAAGTGGGCGCGCGAACACTATACGCCCGAAGCCCAGGCAGAGTACGAAACCATCGAAGGCAAACTCCGGCTTTTGGACTGCGTGCTGACTTCCAAGTGGATCGCCCCCGACCAGACATACGAACTGCAATGTCTGGGAATCGCATTCGGGGACGTCTTGGCGCAGTATCTGGGTTTGAAGTGGATGGCAGTTGAAGATGAACTGGGGCGCACCCCATCTCTGGTGCTCGAAGGCACGTCGGTCAAGCTCTTCCCCTTGACGATGATATCAAAGCGAATCGAAAGGGGAGAAGAGGTTGACGTGTACGAACTGCTCAGGGGCATTTGTGAGTTGTTTGAGAAGATGAAGAAAGAGTGCGCCTGAGGATGAAGTCGATGGCGATCCCGCCGTATTCTTCCGCCCCCGGGATTTCGCTTGAACTTTCGCCAATTTCAGGCGATAATAACGTACGTGATGAACACAATGTACGTGATGTACGGTATTGAGGTGCAAACATGCCAGACTTATCCATAACCAACGCCAGAAAAGGGTTTTTCGATCTCTTTGACAGGGTTGTTCGAAAAGGTGATCGGGTGATCATCGCTCGAAGGGGTAAGGACAGGGTGGCCATTGTGCCTGTGGAGGATTTGGAAAAACTCCAAGCCCTTGAGGATGCCGCGGACATTGCGGCAGCGGACGCCGCGATGGCGGAGCCCGGCAAATGCATTCCCTACGATGAAGTTCGCAAGGAGTTGGGCTTGTAGTGACCTATCGAATCGAAATCACGCCGGCGGCTTACCGCGACATGAAAGGCATCCCGAAAGATGCGATGCGCCGAATCGATGCGGGCATTCTGTTGCTTGCCGAAAACCCCCGGCCGCCCAAAGCTAAACGTCTTCAAGGAAATCTCAAAGACTACCAACGAGTCAGAATTGGAGATTACCGGATCATCTACCGGATTGAAGACGCTCGCTTGCTGGTGTGCGTCGTGAGAATCGGCGACAGAAAAGAAGTCCATCGGAACCTATAAGAGGATGCTCAAAACGCCGGTCGGCGCCTTCGGACGTTCGCCCAGAAAAAGCTTTAGGAATCGGGCGTCAGCCAATTGCCTGTTATCTCTTTCGCCGCCGCAGCAACCCCACCGCGCCGCCGGCCAGCAGGGCCGGCGTGCAGGGTTCGGGGACAATCGTGGTGACGCTTTCGCCAACCATGTTCGCGTCCATCTGGTTGACGTAGTAGGGCACGAACGTGCTGCCGGAAATCATGCCCAGGTCCTCGGGGCCTGGAGTTCCGCCGTTGTAATAGTGCAGGCCGACCAGGGCCAGTTGCCCGTTTACATTGACGAAGTCCGGTCCGCCGCTGTCGCCGGGCTCCAGGTAGCATTCCTCGGCGCCCTGTCCGGCGGCGGGGTTGTAGTCGAATTGCATCGCGACCGTCAGCTTGGTCGGCGCGGCCGGGGCGTCGGGCTCCTGGACGGTGACGATGCTGTCGATGTTGTTCAGCCCGACGGTGTTGGGCTTGCCGTTGACGTAGATGAGGTCGCCGGCGTAATCGCTGTTGTTGGGCAGCGTCAGCACGGGGTAGTCGGCGATGTGGTCGGCCGCCGGGATCGGGGCCGTGAGCTTGCCCAGCCAAAGGTCCGCGACGGTGCCGTTGGTCGTGCCCTGGTAATACCAGGAATCCACGGTCGCCTGGTACATGGGGCCGGAGGGATTGTTGTCCTCGTGGAACGTCACCACGTCTCCGGCGACGGGATGGTAGTGAGCGGCGCTGACGAAGTACGTCGGCGAAATCATCGTCGCCCACGTGCCGTCGGCGGCCTGTCCCACGCCCGACCAGTCGAACGGCTGGCCGATAAACGCCTTGTCGGCGCCCACGTAAAAACGATTGTTGATGTTGGCCTGGAAACCGGAGATCAGCAGGTCGGCATGGCAGGCCGCCTGGCAGACCAAGACCGCCCCCAGACAAAACAGTATCGTTCTTCGCATGGGATCCTCACTTCTCGTAAGACGGGCAACAACTCCTTTGGCACTCGGCATCGCCACAAAGATTCGCCTCCGAATCAAGAGGGATTATAACATGATTGTGGCCGGATGGGTGCGAATTTCGGGCTTCCGACGTAATGCCTGCAGTTATGGGTGGCGGCCATCCCTGGCCGCCACCTCCGGACGCGGCGGCCAGGGATGGCCGCTGCGCAATGCCCCCTATAACTGAGGCATTACCTTCCGAAATGGCAGCGCGTGCATGTCACGTTTGCAGGTGGAGAGATTCTGGCGGTCTCCGGAAAATGCCAATTTACATTCGCAGGAAGTTCCACGACCCGAGCGGCTTTATCTTAGGCCCGTAGGGCCCGGTCGTTAGTAGCCCAGGGCGGAGCGAGTCTTCGAGCAGAGCCCTGGGATCACGGCGAGGTTTGTTTTGAGCCCCGTAGGGGCGACCGTGGGCACGGACGCCCCTGCCGGGGCTTTACGGAAAAGACACCGCATTCCCAGGGCTTGCCGAAACGGCGGCGCCCTGGGCTACTAACGACTGGCCCTATGGGCCTAAGAGAAAGACCTTCCCGCCTCACAGCGAGCGAATTGTCAGCCCTCGGTCAATGCGAAGGAACCTATTTGATCCGAAGGTGAGTGAGCCCTGAGAATAATGTCGGGCCAAGGTCATCGACGGGGCCGTCCTCGGTCGCCGTCGTCGCGGCGGACGGAGCGTCACAAAAAACCGTCTGCCAAGGGGCTATGGCGATCATGACCAATTTGGCGCTCGGAGCGATTGGCAGGCGAGCCGCGAGGGTGATGTGTGATCTGTATGCCGCCATCGTCTTCGCGCCGGCGGCCGCCAAATCCGCCGCTTGAGCGGCAAGGACAGCGTGTTTCATCGGGGCCGCGGATGAACTCGGGCCGACCGTCGAAGTCGGGTTCTGTGGAGGCAGTGCGACGGGAGCGGGATCGGCCGTAAATGTCGGGTTCTGCGTGGGAAGCGTGATGAGGAAGGGGCCGTCCGGGCCTGCTGGGTTCGCAGTCTGTGCGACAGGAGGGGGGAACGCGCTGGCGTCGCTGACCCGGCCCATGAACAGCGTCGAGCCGGTTGTGTTGTCCTTAATCAGGTAGATGAACGGATGGTCAACGGTGACATCGATCGGCTGGGGTGTGGGGTTCTTCTCAAAACAGCCAAACGCCGTAGTCACAACGATAGCCGTCGCGCCGGCGGCCTTGGTGCCTTGCGCGGTCACCTCGATCTTGGCCTTGTGAATGACAGCCGAAACGTACAGGTCGTTATTGCCGTCGATCCCCGACAGATCGGCGCTGCCAGGGTCAAAGGCGTCGGTGATGCCCATTTTCTGGAGCGTTTGTGTCAAATCGGTGGTCTGTTCATACCCGAACTTCGGCAGGGACAGGACCACGTCGCTGGGTTGCATCTTCTGCTCGATGCCCTGCACCTCGGAGGCTGTCAGGGATGAATCGAACTGATCGAACTGCCCGGCCGTGGGCAGCAGCACGACCATCGACTCGTTGCCGACGTACGGTATCTCCACGGCCTGATAATTGCTGCCTGACGCGTAACTGTAATTCTCCTCCTGCGTCATCATGTCCACGTTCACGTCGCCGCCGGGAAGGTGGAAGGCCTGCTGCACCGTCTGGCTGAAGGAGTACAGCCAGGGGGCGTTGAAGTAGATCGCATTGGCCAGCACAAGGCGGGTCGCTTTGGTAATGATGCCCTGGGGAAGCAAGTTCTGGATCATCTGGCCGGTGTTGTCGGCCACCCATTGATTGATCGCGGTCCGCTGCGCTTCCGGGTTGTCTAAAAAGTCCACCGTGTGCATCTCGCTCTGGAAACTTTGGCTGAGCGTCTGGAGATAGGAACTCAGGAAGGGGTAGCCGGTCTGGCCCCAAAGCGAGTTGGCGATGTCGAGCGTGGGCGTTTGGCCGTCGGCGCCGGCGGGCTGCGGGCCGTTGAGGTCGGCCAGCAGGCTCCCGAACGCGGAGGCGAAATCGCCGTTGGGCAGCAGGAACGACATGACATTGGCGATCTGCTGCGCCGTCTGGCCGCTGGCGCCGGCATACAGCATCGCCATCGCGGCCGAAATGCTCTCCGGCGAGAAGAAGATGTTGCCGCTCTGGGTCTCCAACTGATGATAAAGGTTGAAGGCGAAGTCCGTGTTGTCGGCGGCCAGGTTTTGCTCATTCAACGCGAGCGAAGAGGGAGGCGCAACCGGCGTGGGCAAAGCGGCCGACATCAGGTAGCGTGGTTCGAGTTGATCAAGCTGCAAATAACAAGTGGACATAGGACCACCTTTCTGAGGCACGCAGATTCTGAACCGATATTTCCCGCACACACGTGAGTTCGCGCCAACGGCCGGTGCCGTTGACTCTTATCATGCTAACAGGCTTTTGGGTTACGTCAAGATAATCTTATGGTTCTCCTCCAATTTAAGTGGTGGAAAATCGAAGGTCATGGCACATAACAGAT
>CAZYDC010000240.1:0-7876 GCA_964646065.1 uncultured Planctomycetaceae bacterium
GCCGCGAACACCGGCCAGCCGCAGCCGGGCGACGTCGGCCAATACGTGCGCGCGTGCCTGGAGAGCCTGGCCCTGTCCTACCGGGCGACCGTGGGCAAGGTCGAAACGCTTACCGGCAAGCGAATCGAGGTGATCCACATCGTCGGAGGCGGCGGGCAGAACACGCTGCTGGACCAGATGACCGCCGACGCAACGGCCCGCCCGGTGGTCGCCGGGCCGTTCGAAGCCACCGCCGCGGGCAACGTGCTCACGCAGGCGATGGGCGACGGCCAAATCGCCGACGCAACGCAGATTCGCCAGATCGTGGCCAACTCCTTCCAGCCGCAAACCTACACGCCCAAAGACACCGCCGCATGGGACGACGCGTACGAGCGATATCTCAAAGTGCTGGGATAGCGGGCGCCGGCCTATAATGGGGCATCATTCTGAAAGGAAAATGTCATGCCTCATAGAATCCTGCACATTCAGGCCAGCCCGCGGATGGAATCCTATTCGTCGCGTCTAGCCAAGGCGTTTCTGGACGCCTATGCGCTGGCCCATCCGCAGAGCGGTCTGGAAACCTTGAACGTTTTCCTGGCCGACCTTCCTCCGTTCGAGGCGCCGGCCGCCGCGGCCAAGTACGCGGTCATGGAGGGGCAGGAGCCCGCCAACGAGGCCCAGCGGGCCTGGAAGGAAGTCATCCGCGTCGCCGATCAGTTCAAGGAGGCGAACATGCTGGTCATCTCCAGCCCGATGTGGAACTTCGGCATCCCCTACAAGCTCAAACAGTACATCGACATCCTCGTCCAGCCGGGACTAACCTTCCAGTACATCCCGGGCGAAGGCTACAAAGGCCTGGTGACGGGCCGCCCGGCCGTGCTGCTGCTGGCGCGCGGTGGCGAGTATCCGCCCGACACCGCGGGGGAAAAGTTCGACATGCAGAAACCGTATCTCGAAATGATCCTGCGGTTCATCGGCTTCACGGACATTCGCACGGTCATCACGGAAAACACGCTGGCCTCCAGTCCCGATGTTGCCGAAACAAACATCACCGATGCCATCACGCAGGCAACGGAGTTGGTCAAGCAGTTTGCGGAGCCCCAACACGTGTAGCACGGGCGTCTCGCCCGTGAGTCGCATGGGCATCCTGCCCATGTCTTCGCTGTTGTCTTTGCTGTGCAAGAAAAGAAACAAGAAAAAGAAGAAGCAACAGATCATGGGCAAGATGCCCATGAGACTCATGGCCAAGATGGCCATGCTACGACGCGGAACCCATCACAGCAGTCTGAGCAGGAGCGATTCCAATTGTTCCGCCGACCGCCGAGCGGAGAACATTTCCGCCACTGCCGCGCGGCCTTGCGCGGCGAGCGACTTGGCCAGTTGCGGTTCGATGAGCACCCGCGCGAGTTGTTGCGTCAAGGCGTCCACGTCGCCGGGCGGGAACAAGAGGCCTCCGCCGGTGGCGGCGATCAATTCAGGGAAGACGCCGCTGGCCGGCTGAACCACGGGCACGCCGCAGGCGAGGGCTTCCTTGACGTATCGCCCGCCCGCCTCCCCGACGCGCTGCGGCACCGAAAGGACGCTCAAGCCTCGCAGGAACTCCGCGCGGCGCGGCAGCTCCATGTGCGGCAGGAACTCCACGTCGCCCAGGACGCCCGCGCTGGCCAGGCGGCGGCGAATCTGTCGTTCGAGCGGTTTGTCGTCGGCCAGCATTCCGCCGGCCAGCCGCAGCTTCAGCCGCGAAAGCCGCCCGTCAGTCTTCAACCTGCAAAACGCCTCGGCCAGCAGGTCGGGGCCTTTGGAATAACACCGCCGCGAAAGGAAACCGATCACGGGAGGATCAGGCCAAGCGCGATCGGGTGGGCCATACTCGCTCATGGCAATGCCGGCGTAAACCACTTCCATTTGTGGCATGGGCTGTGGCATGGGCATCTTGCCCTCGTGTGCCGTGGGCGTCCCGCCCGCGTCTTTCCGTTGTTGTTTTTGCTGTTGTTGTTCCAAAGAAGAAACATCAAGAAACTGCGAAGACGCAGGCGAGACGCAGGCGACACACGCGGGCAAGATGCCCGCGTCACACAGCGCGCTCGTCATCTTGTCAGCGTAATACTTGCTCGCGGCGATGAACAAGTCCACGTCCGCGCTTCGCTCGCGCACGATGGACCAGACTTCCTGCCGGCCCGCGTCGTCCAGCGCGTCGATGAACTCGTCCTCATCCTGAAGGTAGCACGCGACCGGGACCTTCAACCGGGCCTTGATCCGCCGGGCCAGGCCCACCAGCAGCGCATTGGACAACACCACCACGTCCGCGCCGGCGGAGGCAAGGTACTCGGTCAGGCGCTCCAGTTCACGGGCCTGCCGGCCCTCCTCGCCCCGCAGCATGGAAATCAATGTCTGTTTGAGATCGGCGGCCTTGACCATGCCGGACATCCGCCCGGCGACCTTCAGCAAACCGGGGCGGTCCAGCCAACCGCGGAGCCACCCCGGCATGTGGCCCAGCAAGGCCCACTTCTGCCGCAGGTAGACATTGACGCCACCAAAGAACAACGGAGCGGCACCCTCAAATCCGGTGGCACCCCCAAGTCCGCTTGGGGGCGTCTTGGCGGCACCGACATCGCCAGTCGCTCGGAGCTCCCCCTCGGGCGACAGCGGCAGGTACATCGGCACCATGAGCACGTCGTGGCCGATGGCCCGCATCGCCCCGAGCATCGCGTAGTCGCGAAGACAATTCTCGCAGTAGAAAGACTCGCCACTACCCGGAATCAGCCAGACGATACGCATGGATCGCCTCTTACATGTTGGTCTCTTTGTGAGGCCGCGAGGCCGGTTGCGATGCCGGTTCGGAGGCCGGTTGCGAACTGGATGTCAGCGAGTTGATCCAGTCGGCGAGGACCTTCACTTCGTCGGCGGTGCAGACGCCGTTCTTGCCTTTGCGATTGTGTCCGCGGGCGGCCTGCCGGTAGAGCCTGGACTTTGGGGCATCGCCCGGAACCACGCGGGCCATCAACCAGGCGGGTTTGTGGCACTTGGCATAGCATCGGTTTCCAAGGATCGAGGCCACCTGCGGGGTGGGCTGGATCGACGGCGCGGTGGTGCTGTTCGCGCCCGCCTTTTCCCCGCGCGTCGCCGAAATGCCTATCAGCAGCAAGGCGGCCAGCGAGATTGTCACAATCATTGTCAGACGCGTGCGTGGCATTGGGTCTCAACTTTCCTATTGGTCCGCGTGCGAGATTCTCACGCGTTACGTTTGGTGTTTGGTCCTGGCGATCACCATTTCCTGGAGGTCCGGCTCCAGGAGCTTGAACATCTGCGAATAGCCGGCGACGCGGACGGGAATGTTGCCGTACTTTTCCGGATCCTGCTGGGCCTGCCGCAATCGCTCTGCCGTGGTGACGTTGAACTGCAACTGCCCCACGCCCATGGCCAGCGCGGCCTGGATGATCTGCGTCAGCCGCGCCGCCCCGTCGGGCGGGGCGACCAGCTTGGGGTCCAGGTCGATGATCGCCGCGGTCGCGCCGCCCGCGCGGCTGTGCGGCAAGCGCGCCAGCGACTGCATCATGGCCGAGACGCCCTTCTGGTCGCGACCCTGCTGGGCCGAGAGCGAGTAGGCCAGCGGTTCGCCGGCCCGCCGGCCGTCGGGCGTCGCGCCGAGCGACCGGCCGAACTCGATGTTGCAGCGGAACGAGAACAGATGCACGAAAAACCGCCCGCCCAGCGTGCTGCGGAAACCGTCCATCGTGTCGATGAACCAATTGTTCTGCCTCGCGGCGACCTCGTCCACCTCGGCCACGCCGTTGCCGTACTTCGGCGCCGACAGCAGCATCTGGCGGATCGGTTCGAAGCCCTCGAAGTTGCTCCGCAAGGCATGGAGCAGCTCTGCCGGGGCGATGCGGCGGCCCTCAAATACCAGGCGGCGGATCGCCGTCAGCGAGTCGGCCACGTTCGCCGTGCCCAAAAAGCAGACCGAGTGGTAGTAGTACACCGCGCCGCCGTCGGTGATGTCGCGCCCGCGGGCGACGCAATCGTCGGTCAGCAGCGACCAGTACGGCAGCGGCCCGCGCTCGCGCTGCGACAACTCGCCGCGATTGATGCCGTACACCATCTTCTTCGCGAAATGCTCCATCTGCCGCCGCAGGGCCTGCTCCAGTTGGTCGCAGTCCGTGAAGCTCTCGAACTCGCCGGTGTTTGGCCCAAGCTGCTCGCCGGTTCGCGGATCCCGGCCGTTGAACAGCGCCAACTCCAGGCACTTGGCCGCGCTGAACCAGCCCGACACCGCGTGCGGATTGGCCTTGCCCGGAATGGTCAACTCGATGCATCCGATGGGCGAGTAACCGCGGGCGTCCTCCAGGGCGATGCCGCGATCCGACATCGCCTTGACGAAACAGTCGTCGTTGAAGAAGAACGGAATGCCGCCGCCCTTGATGACCAGTTCCGCGCATCGGCGGACGAGCTTTGGATCGCTTTGCGGGCTGAGCCGGACCGACAGGTCCCGCACGAACCCGACGTTCCCCGTCGCCTCAAGAATGACGTCGGTCATCTCGTTGGCGGCCTGCGAACCGTCCGCGTTCAGCCCGGCCAGCGTGATCGCCTGCACCTCGTAGTCGAGGTAGAGCTTGCAGGCCAGTTCCTCCATCAACTCGACCGCCTCGGCGTGCGTGATGCGACCGGCCGCCAGGTCCGCCTGGTAGTACGGCTGGAGAATCTGGTCCAGGCGGCCGATCGAGTTGGCGTTGATGCAGTCCTCGCCGGCCGTCAGGATGTGCGCCAACCACAGCGACTGCACGGCCTCGAAGAATGTCCGCGCGGGTTTGGCGGGCACTTGCTCGCACGCCTCGGCCATGCGCAGAAGCCGCGCGATCTCCAGAGCCTCTTGGCCGTTGCCGTTATCTTTGCTGTTGCCGTTCAATCCGCAATCCGCAATCCGCGATCCGCAATTCTCGGCCAACCGCCTGGCCAACTCCGCGTACCGTCTGCCCAACTCAACGCCCGCCTGACAGCACGACAGCGCCGCGCGCCAGAAGTTTTCCTTGCGGACGAAATCGGGATCGGCGATATCCCCTTCGGCCAGGCGCGACTCGACATCCTTGGCCATCGCGGCAAACCCGACTCGCAGCACCTTGGCGTAGTCGCGGATGGAATGGTTTTCGACCCATCCTCCGGCCCAGACGACGCTGGCGCTGGACCAGTTGCCCACGCCCACCTGGCTTTGGGCTTCGGCGCGTCCGACGGCCTGGAGGGGCGAGTTGCCTCGCTGGACGAATCGCGACGCGGCTTCCTTGATCTCCGGGGCCTGCTTGGGATCGAGGCCCAGTTCCGCCAAACGTTCCACCGGCGGGTTGTCCTTGGTCAGGCCGAACGAATGCCCCCACTGGCCCGGGATCAAATGCTCGCCCGCCAGCCTCCAGTGCGGGTAAATCCGAATCGTGGCGGCCTTGACCTCTTCGGGCAGAAACGCCGCCCGCATCTGGACGACCGACGAGCCTTCCTGCTTCATCGCCCGCCACGCGGCCACGTCATGCGCGAACGGATGAAAGTCGGGTATGAACGAACCCCCGCGCTTCATCACGTCGTCGCGGATGAGACTCAATCTATTCTCCGATAACGTACGCATTGGTCTATTGTCCTAATCTCCCCACTGAAGGGGCAGCCATCGAAGATACATTCCCAATCTCTGCTTACACTCAGAAAAGTCGAATCCGCCCTCCCGCATTTTCTCGTGGATGATGACATTCCTGTATAATCTCACTTCGTGGGCCATGTCCAAGTCGTTCTGGCTCATCGCTCGTCGCCTCGCAATGCTTTCCATAAGCGGGCGCATGTCCGGAGCGGACGATCTGCCCAGGCCCTCTTTCCAGTAGTCCCGGAGAACAGCCTCGAATTCCGAGAACAACCTCAAGACGAAGGTGACTTGAAGATTGTCGGCGCACCTCCTCAATTCTTCGCTGGTGACATCGTAGACCTGTGCGGCTTGGGCGATCCGTTCGTCCTGGTCAATGCCGCCCAGGACAATGGAGACGGCAAATCGACCGGCCTCCAGTTCGTCACGGACCCTGGCAAGGAGATTGTATGCCGCGGATCGATGCATAATCAGGCCAGCAAATCTCGCACCAACTGAACGAACGTCTCGAAATTCCACGGTGAGCGGATCGGGACATTTGATTCCGTAATGATCTTCCATTCCGATCCGTCCGCGATCAATTTCACACGGTTCAGCGTCGGTCTAGCCTCAAGATCCACGCGGCCTTCCGCTCGGAACAGAAGCTTCCCTATCGGGTTCACGCGAATCTCATCGTCCCCGATATGGATCAGCAGTGTGGGCACCTCGTAGGCCTCCGTCTTCTTCTCGCTGATCGTTTTGCTGCCGCGTTCAACCGTCCATTGGGCCGCCGCCGCCCAGTCCGCAAGCTGGTCCACCAGCTTTTTCACGCTAGCCACCCACTCCATGCGCCGCTGATCCCAATGAGCCGGGTTATTGATTGCCTGAGTCATAAGCTGCATCCTTGTTGATTGGATTTCCTCATTCTCCCATCGACACTTTCTACTTCGCGCCCATCACCTGGATAATTCTATCCGTGATCATCTGGGTCAGTCGTTCGACTTCGTCTTCCATGGCCCGCCGCTGGGCGGTGGCGGAACTGGAGCCCAGGGCCGCGTCGAGCTTTCTGCCCACGACGATCGCGGGCACTTGCGGCAGCGGCTGCGGCTGGCCGGCCTGCGAGGGCGAACCGGCGATGCCGCTGCCCCGTCCGCGCCCGTCGGCCCCAGCGGTGTGCTGCGGAATGGCCCGGCTGGAGAAGCCCTTGAGGAACTCGTCGCTGC
This sequence comes from uncultured Planctomycetaceae bacterium, assembly GCA_964646065.1. Classification (GTDB taxonomy): domain Bacteria; phylum Planctomycetota; class Phycisphaerae; order SM23-33; family SM23-33; genus CAZYDC01. Next base: position 6,796 of record CAZYDC010000240.1, read on the forward strand.
CGGCCAGGGCCGCCACCTCGCCGCCCTCCAGCCGCGGGTCTTCCATGCCCATGCGCTTCTTGATCGCCAGAAGTTCCTTGATCTTGCCCTCGGGCAGTTGGCGCACGTTGCCCAGCTCGCGAGAGAGCATCAGGATCTTGCAGTACATGTCCACCGTTTCCAGGTGGAAGTAGGCCAGTTCCAAAGTTTTGTCGCAGGCGACCGCGCCGTGGTTGGCCAGCAGGATCGTGTTGGCCTTGTTCCGCAGGTGCGGCAGGATCGTCTGGGCGAAGTCCTTGCTGCCGGGCGTATCGTAGTCGGCGATGGGCGTTCGGCCGATCCAGATCTCCACCTCGGGCAGCACGCCCTGCGGCGGCTCGATCCCAGCCACCGCGAACGCCGTCGCGTACGGCGGATGGGCGTGGACCACCGCGTTGATCTCGGGCAGCTCGTGGAAAATCTCCAGGTGCAGAAGGATCTCGCTGGTGCGGGGCTTGTCCCCGCCGATCTGCTTGCCCGTGTCGTCCACCACCGCGATGTCCGAGGGCTTGAGGAACCCTTTGGACACTCCGGTTGGCGTGCAAAGGTATCTGCCGTTGCCCAGGCGATAACTGATGTTTCCATCGTTGGCGGCCGCGAACCCGTGTTCGTAAATCCGATGTCCGATGTCGCAGATCTGCTTCTTGATTTCCCATTCTTCGGCCATGACCATGTCCTTATAAAATTCGCCTCAAGTCCGACATGCTTCCGTCCGCCGCGGCCCAGAAGCATGGCACCCGGTCTCGGTGCGATTTGAACAGATTATACCCGTTTGACCCGCCGGGTGCCATGCCCAAGTCCGCGCGGGCATGTGCGCGGAAGACATGCCCGCGCGGACTTGGGCATGGCACCCAATCGGCTTTTCAGTCACCTTCGTAACCTATTAGAACCTGTTGGGAAGCCACCGGAACGGGCAGGCGGCTCATTAGAACGCACAGGCGGCTCATTAGAACCTGTTCGGAAGCCATTAGAACCCGCCCGCAAATCCGCAAGTATTGTGTACAAAGTATGTTATGCATTCCAGACCCCCATTCCGCGCGTTTTTCGCGCTATTTTACGGGAT
>CAZYDC010000241.1:0-7865 GCA_964646065.1 uncultured Planctomycetaceae bacterium
ATTTCAAACTACCGGACATGGGCTATGTTACCCACACCAAATAGCGAGGAGGCGACATGTTGTCGCGCGGAAGACATGCCCGCGCGGACTTGGGCATGGCACCCGATCGGATTCGGGATTTTCGCTTTAGGCTTCCAATTGGGATGCCTTGGCTTCATAATATCCTCATGCCAGAAACATCTCGGTGCGGCCCGGTCGGGCCTCATAAGGAATTAACATGAACGTAACAATGGCCTGCATTGCCGGTGAGGAGATCCATCGCCAGTGGGACGCCGGACGATTCACCGGCAAGGCGCTGGGGTCCAGGACAACCCCCTTCGGCCCCAGCGGCGAGACCTTCCTGGTCGACTCGGACCAGCCGTTCTACCTGCTGCCTCGCTACGGGGCGGGCATGGCGAAGACCCCGATCCACCGCGTCAATCATCGGGCGAACCTTTACGCACTGAAGGACCTGGGCGTGGTGCAGGTGCTCTCCTGGGCGCCCGGAGGAGCGGTCACGCATGACTTTTCCATCGGCGAGGCCGTGGTGCTGGACGACCTGATCGACCAGACCTACCTGCGGGCCAAAACATTTTTCGAGGATTCGCCGCTGGGCTACCTTCGCGAGTTTCCGGTGTTCTGCCCGAGCCTGCGGCGGGTCTCGTGCGAGGTGCTGGACGCGATGAAGCTTCACCATCACTGCACGGGCATCGCGGCTGTGCGCGAAGGCCCGCGAATGGAAACCCCCGCCGAGGTCCGCATGTTGGGCTCCCTCGGCGCGCAGGTGGTGACCCACCACTTCGTGCCCGAGGTCTTTTTGGCCAAGGAACTCGAACTGTGCTACGGCGCGATCTGCTACCCGGTGAACTACGCCGAGACGGGCTCCAGGCATCGCCCGTTCGCCTCGGGAGAACTCTTCAACAATCTCTCGCAGCGATCCGACCGCGAGCGGCTGAACCTGACGCTGGCCAACATGGAGCCGTTCCTTCGGCAGCTGGCGACGGCGGTGGCCTCCATGAAAAAGGAGTGCGAGTGCGACCAGACCATGGCCCGGAACAAGGGAGCGTACGGCCTGAGCGAAGACTGGCACGAGTGGTTCAAGAATTGACGATTGCCGATGGACGATTCGAAATCCTGGAGCGTTCAAGCGTCGTGGGTTATTCCCGGCGACGGGCGGATCATACGCCAGGGCGTGTTGCGCGGGCGAGGCGGCACCATCGAGGCGGTCGGGCCGGCCGGCGAGGTGGCGCCGGCGAAGAGCCACCGCACGCTGGAGAACGTGGCGATCCTGCCCGGCCTGGTCAACGCGCACGCTCACCTGGAGCTTTCGCACCTTCGCGGATTGCTGCCTCGCCGCGCGTCGATGCCCCGCTGGCTGATGAGCCTGCTGCGGCACCGCGGCACCGACGAGCAGCAGTTGCAAGCCGTCGCCGCGGGCGCTCGCGAAGCGATTGCCACCGGCACGACCGCCATCGCCGATATCAGCCACAACAACGGCGCCTGGCGAGTGCTGAAGGATTTGCCGATCCGCAAGCTCTGCATGGCCGAGGTGCTGGGCATGGGGCCGCTCGAAAGCGGCGCGATGGCCCGCCTGGCCCGCAGCCTCGAAGGCCTGCCGCCGCCTGACGACCGACTGAGGTTCGGAATCTCGCCGCACGCACCGTACTCGACCTCCGAGAAGGTCTATCGCGAGGCCGTCGCGATAGCCCACGAGCGCGGCTGGCCGGTCTGCACGCACCTGGCCGAGACCAAGGGCGAGCGGCAGTTCCTGATGCGCGGCGGCGGAACCTTTACGCGGTTCCTGCAAACCGTGCGGCTGCTGGACCCGTCCTTCGCGCCGCCGGCGTGCAAACCGCTGGAGTTCGCACGGCGAGTCGGGCTGTTAGGGTGGCATGGCGACGTTGTTTGTCGCCATGCGCTTGACGTCAAGGCAGACATGGCGACAAACAACGTCGCCATGCCACCCATCCTCGCCCACGTGAATTACCTGGACGACCAGGAGATGGAAATCCTCGCCGCCGGCGGAGCGTCGGTGGTGTACTGCCCCGGCAGCAGCGTGTTTTTCGGCCGCACGGGTCATCGCTACGCAGACATGCTCGCCGCCGGCGTGAACGTCGCCATCGGCACCGACAGCCTGGCCAGCAACGACTCGCTGGACATGCTGGCCGAGATGCGCCGCCTGAAACGCCAAGGCCGCGTGGACAATCACACCATCCTCCGCATGGCCACGCTCAACGGCGCCATCGCGATGGGCTGGCAAAACATGATCGGCACCCTCGAACCCGGCAAGGCAGCCGACTGGATCGCCGTGGAAACCGGGAATCGGGATTCGGGATTCGAGATTCAGAAAGACGCGCTCGAAACCATCCTGACGCAACCATGCGTGGTGGTTCTGACCGTGATCGGAGGAAAAACCCAGTGCGCCGCAATTGAACCCAAGTTTGCAAAATGGTATAGGGAAATCATTGGGAGAAAAAGACAACGCAAATAAGAAACGTCTGCTGTTCCGCGTGCAACGGCCCTTGCGGGCCAAAGTTGCACGCCCTACGTCAAGTCGTTTCTTTCAGGATTTCCCTGGCGACCGCGTCGAGCACGCCGTTAACGAACCTTGGGCTTTCTGCCGTGGAGAACTCGCGGGCCAGTAGCAGGGCCTCGGTGATGGCGGCCTTGGGCGAGTCTTTGAGGGTGAGCATTTCGGTCACGGCCAGGCGGAGGATGTTCCGGTCCACCAGGGCCAGGCGGTCGAGATTCCAGTGCTTGGCATGGCGGGTGAGCAGCTTGTCGCACTCTTCGCGGCTGTCCCAGGCCTCGCGGAGCAGCAGGCGGGCGGCCTTGCGGATTTCGGGCAGTTCGTCGCAGTCGTCGATGAATTGGTAAATCAAATCCAGGGCAGCCGCCCCCTGCACGTCGAGGGAACAGAGCCCTTGCAGGGCCAGGCGTCTTGGTCGATGCGGGTCGATCATCGGCTACTTCGCGGGCTTTCTTGCGGAGGGAAGCTGCTCGATCAGGTTAACCATTTCGATGGCCGTGGTGCCGGCGTCGGCGCCCTTGTTACCGCTCTTGGTTCCGGCCCGCTCGATGGCCTGCTCGACGTTGTCGCACGTCAGCACGCCGAAGATGCACGGCACGCCGGTCGCGAGGCCCACGTGCGCGATGCCCTTGGACACCTCGGCGGCGATGTACTGGTAATGGTCCGTGCCGCCGCGGATGACCGCGCCCAGGCAGATCACGGCCGCGTATCGTCCGCTGGCGGCCAACTTCTGCGCCAAGACGGGAATTTCAAAGCTGCCCGGCGCCCAGACCAGTTCGATATTGTCCTCGGCCACGCCGTGACGCTTCAGGGCGTCGGCGCATCCGCCCAGAAGCTTGCTGGTGATGAACTCGTTGAATCGGCTGATGAGCACCGCGAACTTCGCGTCGGCCGGGGCGATCAGTTTGCCGTGAAATTCTTTCATGGTTCGTTCCTCTATAGTCGTCGCAGACAGTATAGTGCGGATGGCGGCAATTGACAATTGACGAATTTTCTCCGTAGAATCTTCGGCACAACCAAGGAGCAGACATGGCCACCGACCTGGAAGTATTTTTGGACACCGTCAACCATCGCCGCCCGTCGCGGGTGCTGTTCAGTTTCGGCTGCGTGGAAGATTTGGAGAAGCGCCTCCGCAAGCACGTCGGCGGCGACGGCGACTACGGCAAACATTACGGCATGTTCATGCACGCGCCCAACGGGCTGCGGGTCCCGGAGGACCGGCCGAAGCTGGACTTCTCGAAATACTGGGAAGGCCAGACGCTGCCCGAGGGCACGGTCATCAACGAGGCGGGCGTGGCCATGGTGCCCAGCGGGTTCTACCATTTCTGGGGCTATATTTCGCCGCTGCGGAACGCGACCAGCCTGAAGGAAATCGAGGATTTCCCGATGGACGATCCGCAGACGTGGGACTTCTCCGGCTGCGCTGAGGCGGTCAAGAAAGCCCATGCCCAGGGCAAGGTCGTCAGCGGGTGGGCCGGGCATATGTATGAGTGTGCCTGGCAGTTCCGGGGATACGAGCCGTTCCTCATGGACATGATCGAGCGACCCGCCTGGGCCCAGTGCCTGCTGGACCGCCTTGCGGAACACAACTTGCACCGCGCGACGCAGTTCGCCAAGGCCGGCGTGGACATGATCACCACCGGCGACGACGTGGCCAACCAGAAGTCGATGATGTTCCAACCGTCCATGTGGCGCGAAATGATGCATAGCCGCTGGGCGAAAACCTGGGACACGATCCACCGCATCAACCCCAAGTGTCAGATCTGGTATCACAGCGACGGCAACATCATAGACATTATTCCCGACCTTGTGGACGCCGGGCTGAACATCCTCAACCCGCTCCAGCCGGAATGCCTGGACATCGACAAGGTGTACAAGGACTTCGGCCACATCCTGAGTTTCGACGGCACAATCGGCACACAATCGACGATGCCCTGGGGCACGCCCGCGGACGTGCGGGCCCGCGTGAAAGAAGTCATCGAAAAATACGGCAAAAACGGCGGCCTGATCATCTCCCCCACCCACGTGCTGGAGCCCGAGGTGCCGCTGGCGAACATCGACGCGCTGGTCGCGGCGGTCAAGGAGTTCGGCGGCAACGGTTGACAACGGCGAAGAAACGACAAAGACGATCACAAAGAGCACCAAGCACACCAAGAGCACCAAGAAAAGCAAGGAAATGCCTAGACGGCGAAGAACCAAGGAACAACCTGAACAAGCCGCTCTTTGATCTAATCTGAATCTGTTCTTCGTGCTCTTGGTGGCCTTGGTGCTCATGGTGATTTCCGTTGTTGTTTTCGCGTAATTCGTGGCTAAGTTATTTTCGTTGCTTGATAAGATACTGGGTAACCCGCGAAAGGTTTGAGTTATGGCCATCCTTTTCTTTGACACTGAAACCAGCGACTTGCCGGATTACCGTTCGGCCCCGGGAGCCCATCAGCCGCACGTGGTTCAACTGGCCGCCATCCTGGCGGACGGAGAAAAACAGGAGACGCTGACCACGCTGATTCAGCCGCAAGTGTGGTCGATCCATCCCAAGGCGCAGGCCACGCACGGCATCTCTGCCGAGCAAGCCCTGGCCCAGGGCATTCCGGTCGCGCAGGCGGTCGAACAATTTGACGCCCTGCTTCGCCGGGCCAACCTGGCCGTGGCGCACAACATTCGGTTCGACCGGCTGCTCATGGATTCCGAATATCTGCGCCTGGGCCGAGAAGCAGCCTGGCCAAACACGTTCTGCACGATGGTCACCTGCACCGACATCCTCAAGATACCCAATTTCAAGGGCTACAAGCGGCCGACGCTGGACGAGGCCTATCGCCACTTCTTCAAGCGGTCGCCGGCCAAGGCGCACGACGCGCTGGCGGATGTCCAGGCCTGCAAGGACATTTTCCACAAGCTCTCCGACATTGGCTTCGCGCCCGGCGTGTAGAGCCCCGCGAAACACAAAATGACAAATCCGGGTGCCATGCCCAAGTCTGCGCGGGCATGTGCGCACCACGTGACCTGTCCGGGTCGTACGGACATGCCCGCGCAGACTTGGGCATGGCACCCTTGGGCAGGACACCCTTGGGCATGGCACCCATAAATTTACGCGAACACGACCGACGCATAGCCGACGGTCGTGTCGTCGGGGTCGTCGGGGTAGCGGGCGTGGACGATCTTGTAGCTGTTGGTGTAATCCAGCGTAATTCCACGGGTGGCGCCCAGTTCGCGCGTGGCGGCGATGGCGGCGGCGATCGCGCCCGCGCCGCAGGCGTTGAAGTGCTCCTGGGCCTCGCGAATCACCTGGTCGGCGTTCATGGCCTCGATGAGGTCGAGCATCCGCCGGTCGTTGGCCGCGCTCCATTCGGCGCCGGTGAGTCCGCTGCCACCGGGCGAGCCGAAGTGCCCGCCGTGATGCGTCAGGTCCGTGCTGCCGATCACCACGGCCTTGGGTGACTCCTTGGCAAGCACGCGCCCGATCGCCTGCCCGATCGCCGTCGCGACCGCGGTGGGCGGAACGCCGATGGGCACAATCTTCACCTTGGGGTTGATCGCCTGCAAAATCGGCACCTGCACCTCCAGCGAGTGCTCGCGGCTGTGCGCCTGCGGGTTGGACCGCAACAGCGGATCGGCCGCTATCAGCGCGCGGGCCAGTTCGCCGTCCACCTGCACCTCGCCCACCGGGGTCCGCCAGACGCCCGAGTCGAAGACCTCGCCCTGCCGCGCCGAGCCCGAATGGTCGGCCCCCAGCAGCACGACCGTCTCGGGCGGACCCTGCGCCGCCAGCGCCTGGAACGTCGTGGCGGCCAGCAGGCCGCTGTAGGCCCAGCCGGCGTGCGGAACCAGGCCGCCGTAGAGCGTCTTGGGCAGCGTGGGCGGCAGCTTCACCGCCTCCAGCAACCGCTGGGCGTGATGTTCGCACGAACTGGCCGAGGCTTCGTAAAAGGCGCCGGCGACGACGGGATGTCGAATGTTCATAAATTTCTCGGCAACAAAAAGTTTGCCCATTCACCGAACCTTGATATATTTGATTATATATAGCACGGAAAGCAGGAACACTATGGCGGAAAATGACTCAAAACCCGCGGACGTAGACGCCTTGGCTGCCATGGCCAACGGGGCCGACCTTAACGAACCCGATCCCTATGTGGAGCAACAGGCCGAGATCGAGCCCGCGGACGATGCGTCCGCCGCCAGCGATCTGGACCAATTTGCGCCGCGACCGGGTTCGCCAACCTCGCCGGCCGTACGGCCGCCAGTGAGCAATCCCAGGCTGATTAACGCCCCCCCGCCCGCGAGCCGGGCCGATGCCGCCAAGAGGCTCGCCGCGCAGACCTCCGCCGCCTACACCAGCCAGCTCAAGAAAATGCTCATCCCGCTGATGCTGGCCATCGGCGCCATTCTGGTGATCATCGCCCTTCTGTGCTTCATCGAGGCCGGGCCCCTGCTCGATCCGACAACCGGCGAGCGGACCCGGTACTGGTTCAATGCGGATTTCGAGTACTTCAGCTTTATCTGCGCGCCCCTGGGGCTGATCCTGTTGGTGGGCGCCTACTGGTTCTACCTGGAGTCCAAGAGAAGGAAATGACCTCTGGCGGCAGAGGACGCCGCCCCGCCACCCACTATGAACCAGCAGACGGCCAAACCTTGGGGCTCGCTCAATTGGCCCAACCGTATCAGCATCCTGCGCCTGCTCTTGGTCGCTCCGTTCGTCGTCCTGCTCATGAACATCCACCCGTGGCCCTGGGCCAGGCACGCGGGCCTGGGCATCTTCGTCGTCATGGGCTTCTCCGATTTCCTCGACGGACAGATCGCCAGGAGATTGCACCTTAAGACTCGCCTGGGCGCCTTGCTGGACCCGTTGGCCGACAAGGTCCTCATCATCTGCTCGGTGGTCCTGCTGTCCATTCCGGAGTTTTCGCCCGACCATTGCGTCCTGCCCAACTGGGTGGTGGTGGCCGTGGTCGGCAAGGATCTTTGGGTCGTCCTGGGCACCATCGTGGTATACTTGGTGACCGACCGGCTGCGAATTCACCCGACGCTGTGGGGTAAACTCGCCACGCTGGTGCAGATTTCGACGGTGATCCTGGTCCTGCTGGCGCCGGACATCGACGCGTTCCGGCCCGGATGGGGCGAGCCGGCCGTGCTGACCATGTCGGTGCTGGTCGTCGCCAGCGCCGCCGCCGCGGTCGTCAGCTACACGCGGCTGGGACTGAGCTTCATCGCCAAGGAACAGAAGCCGCTGGAAGACGCTCACGGCGGCAAAGACGCCAAGCCGAAATAAGAAGGACGCGAAGTTAAAATGAATTCGATCGATGAAATACTCGAAGACCTCCGGGCCGGGAAGATGATCGTCCTGGTCGACGACGAGTCGCGA